>JAUWBX010000267.1 GCA_030609625.1 Phycisphaerae bacterium | reverse complement strand
AATCTCGTTGTTTATGATGGCCTGGTGATACGGGAACTTCAGCATATCGAGCTGACCCGAAAGCTCTAACTGTTTTTTGAGCGTTTCGGCGTTGACGCGAATGCCCATAGATGTCAGCTCGTGCCGGCGCTTCGTTACGGGGTTCCAAACGAGAATGTCACCGTTGATGCCGTGCATTGGCTTTCCATCTTCGGATGTTGTCTCTGTCACCCAATCGTCATAGTCGGCGGCGCGCATTTCGTGTGGGTAGCCGTCCTCGAGGACCGAGCCGATGCCGATAATGAAAACGGCGGGGTATTCCTGCACGATTGCTATCTCTCGCTGCTTACGCGGCAGGTTGGGGTATCTTTCGAGTATCTCTTCGGCGTGGATGAAGGTCAGCTCGTCGGGGAGGCTGGGGTATTTATCGGTTTTCAATTGAGGGAAAAGCTCCTGGACGTGATTCTCGGCACCTTTGAGGACCTTCCAGAGTTTCTTTACCACTTCGCGCAGCAGCTCCAGGTTGCGCTGCTCGGCTGTAATGGCCAGCTCCCAGTCCCACTGGTCAACGTAGGCGCTGTGGTCGTGGTCGAGGAAGTAATCCTTGCGTACGGCCCGCATATCGGTAAGTAGCCCCTCGCCAACCTTCATATCGAACTGCTTTAGGGCCATGCGCTTCCACTTCGTGGCGGCCTGGACGACCTGGGCATCAATTGGATTTTTGTCATAGTCATTTGAGATATGAAACCCAATCGGGGTCCGTGAGCCGTCACGGTCGAGCATATCGTTGACGCCACTCTCAACGTCCACGATAAGAGGAACGGTCACGCGGATGAGATTTAGTTCCTTGCAGAGGTTTTCCTCAATGTAGTCTTTAACGGCATAGGTGGCAATCTGGGTCTCTTTTGGGCTTAGCAGAGAGTTGTAATCCTGTGGCAGGATTTTCTCTAATTCCGCATAGTCGCCGATACCGGGGCCGGCCAAGTCCGCTTTTTTGTCTGTCATTCTGTTGTCTCCCAAATATTTGTCTATGGGCACTTTTCAAAACCGTAGCTTTTCGTCACTTAGGCGTGCTGCAAATAATAGTGAAGGTCGTAATGGTTTTCAAGATTATTTCTGGAAATCAGTAGAAGTAACATCAAATTACGTGCTGTTTCTTAGCCATATAGTGAAATTTTTCAGGCCCGTTTGAATATTTGTTGAAGGATTGTAGCCGAGTTCTTCGGCGGCTTTGGTTATATCAGCATAAGTACGTTCGACGTCACCCGGCTGAGGGGGGACGTATTCCCTGATTGCTTTTTTGCCAAGTGCCGCTTCGATTTCAGTAATCAAATCATTGACCGTGATGGGACTCGATTCACCGAGATTGTAGATGTTAAAACCTTCGAATTTGTTCATTGCTGCGACTGTACCGTCAATTATGTCGTCGATATAAGTAAAATCGCGCATCATAGAGCCATCGCCATAGACGGGTATGGCTTTGTCCTGCTCGATGAGTTTTGTGAATTTGTGGATGGCCAAATCCGGCCTTTGCCGAGGGCCATAGACGGTGAAAAAACGCAGGCAGGTTATGTGAATTGCGTAAAGGTGATGATAAGTGTGGCAGATAAGTTCGTCGGCTTTTTTGGTCGCGGCATAAGGCGAGATGGGAAAATCAACGTTATCATCCTCGGAGAACGGCACCTTTTCATTATTGCCATAGACACTGGAACTTGAGCCGAAGATAAATTTGCCGACTTTATGTTTTTTAGCTGCTTCGAGTAAGACCATTGTTCCATTTACATTGACGTCGGCGTAAAGCAACGGCTGGGCAATCGACGGTCGAACACCCGCTTTGGCGGCCAAATGGACGATTATTTCGACGCCATCGCCAACCGCTTTGTCCATAGCTGTATTGTCACGGATGTCAGCTTCGATGAGCTGGAAATTTTTGTTTCTAAGGCAGTCGCTAATGTTCCGGCGTTTGATTTGAGGGTCGTAAAAATCATCGAAATTATCAACGCCGACGACCGTCCAGCCATCGCCAAGAAGACGCTCGCTTAAATGCGAACCAATGAAGCCGGCAGCTCCCGTGATCAATACTTTCATATTACGTCTCACGTTTCTTGTGTTCTTACGCGGAAAAGATAATTATTACTCCCATGGCCAAAGGGATTACAGCGATGACCCGAAAAATTAGAATCGGCTGCTTTTGGTACCACTCGAGCATCCGTCTAATCTTTTCAGGCCCGAGAGCAAATATCAATAGGCCTCCTATTATAAAAAGGAGCCCAAAAGCAAATATGACCCAGGGGTATTTGCATTCACGTGCACTGGCTAAAAAAACAATGGCCAGGGCAAATCTTATTAGTCCGGAAAAGTATATGCGTTTACCCTGCTTGAAAAATTCTATCAGCCATTTCATAACATTGGGCTTGAGCAAATACACAATTCCGATAATACAGAAAACTATACCTAAACTTTTAATAACAATGTCCATAATCTTATCCTTTATTTTAGACTCAAGACAAAAGACATTTTCAAACGGGTGCCCTTCCGATACTGTAATATTCAATTCCAGCCTGTTTAACTACGTCGGGCTCGTAGAGGTTTCTTCCATCGAAGATAACAGGTTTTTTTAGTTTTGCTGCAATAACTTCAAAGTCAGGGTTTCGGAATTCCTGCCAGTCGGTTAAGATAACAAGTGCATCGGCATTTTCAAGGGCATCGTATCCGTTTTGGAAGGTTTCTATTTTGCCCTCCAGGGCCGTCGTCGCCGCGGAGGCCGCTTCAGGGTCATAGGCCCTTATCTTCATTCGGCAGTCGAGAAATTTCTTTATACAGTAAATTGCCGGGGATTCTCTTACGTCATCGGTTTTTGCCTTAAACGCCAGTCCCCAAACGGCCAATATGGTTTGGTCCTCTCGGCCGGCGAAATAATCGGTAATGCGTTTTGCAAATCGCCCCTGCTGATTTATGTTTACCTGCTGGACAGACTTGGCTATCGTCATTTCAACGCCGTTCACAGAGCCGGCATGAATCAGCGCCCGAATATCTTTCGGGAAGCAACTGCCGCCAAAGCCGACGCCTGGAAACAAAAAAGCCGAGCCAATTCTTGAATCACTGCCAAGTCCCCACCTTACCCGTTCTATATCCGCACCGAGTTTCTCGCACAGTGCCGAGATTTCATTCATAAATGAGATTTTCGTTGCCAGCATTGTATTAGCTGCGTATTTTGTCATTTCAGCCGAAGCCGGGTCCATAAACAGTATTCGGCTTCTTTTTCGCATAAACGGGCTGTACAACTGTTTCATTATCTTTTGAACTTCCGGATTGGTTGTCCCGATGATTATCCTGTCGGGGCGCATAAAATCTTCAATGGCAGCGCCTTCTTTCAAGAACTCAGGATTGCTGACATAATCAAATGGCGTTTGAGTTTTCGATTTTATGGTCTCCGTTACCTTCTTATGTGTACCTACCGGCACAGTGCTTTTTGTTGCAATGATGCGGTAGTCGCTGAGGTTTTTGGCGATGTCGGCGGCGACTGAAAGGATTGCCGATATGTCGGCGGAGCCATCCTGTGCTGATGGAGTGCCGACCGCAAGAAAGATAATAAGCGAATCGTCTATGCCGTATTTTAAATCGGTAGTAAAGTGTAGTCGGCCGAGCTTTTCGTTGCGCTTGACCATTTCAGTCAGGCCAGCCTCATAAATGGGAATTACCCCATCTTTCAAACGGGCAATTTTCTCACTGTCATTGTCCACACACACAACATTGTTGCCGGCCTCTGCCAGGCACGCGGCCGTTACCAATCCGACATAACCAATCCCAACCACACAAATCTGCATTTTATCAACTCCCGTTAGTGAAGTGCCTAAAGTAACACATAAGTGTCATCCTGAAGCGAAGCCGAAGCATCTGGCCAACGAAGAATCCCGATACATCGGGATTCACTTCGCTGCGTTCATAATGACAGCAAAGCTGTCACTTCAGCTCACTTTAGACAATTTAGCCCACTTTTAATTCTGCGTTTTGCGATAATTGATTATTTAATGAAAAGCATATCCGCGAAATCCGTTGTTTTTCAATGATCGAGAACCTCTATCATATCTATGTCTATTTCAACGCTTGCGGCTTGGCCGAGCATATCTATCTGCAGGACCAGGCGTATAGCGTTTTTGCTTCTTACCACAATACCCTCCATGCCAATTAGTGGCCCTGCTATAACCCGGCATCGTTGCCCTGCCTTGATGTACTTATGCAGGGTTAGGGGAGCACCGGCTCGAAGGGCCTGGTCAAGTTGGACCAATTCGTTGAGTAATCTCTGCTGGTCATTGACTTCGATTAGGTTTGCTACACGATTTGTTTGCAACAGTTCAACCCGTTGGTCCTCCTTGCCGCAGAAGAACAAATACCCGCTGAACAGAGGCAAAAGTGAACGTATCGTTCTGCGGCTTCGACGGCTAACTTTCCAGCTCATCGGAAGAAAGTAACTGATATTTTTGCTCATTAAATCATGGGCCAGGGCCTTTTCGTTCCTGCTTCTTGTATGGACAACCCACCATTGGCCGGCAAATTCACGTATCGATTCTACCTGGGGCCAAATTATTGGTGGATTTTCGCTTACTTT
>JAUWBX010000437.1 GCA_030609625.1 Phycisphaerae bacterium | reverse complement strand
AATCCAATCAGCCCCGACGAAAAAACACGCCGGGAAGCACTGGCAAAATGCCGCAGGCAATTGGCTCTGGCAGAGAGAATCGGGGCCAACTGCTGTGTAAATATCAGCGGTTCACGCGGCGAACGTTGGGACGGCCCCTCTCCGATAAACCTCACCGAAGAAACATTTGATATGATTGTCGAAACAACACGCGCCATCATCGATGATGTGAAACCAACCCGGACATATTTTACATTGGAAACTATGCCATGGGCCTATCCGGACTCCCCTGATTCATATTTACGCTTACTAAAAGCCATTGACCGCAGGCGATTTGCTGTCCATCTCGACCCTGTCAATCTCATTTGCAGTCCACAGAGATATTTTAAGAACGGACAACTTATCCGTGAATGTTTTAGAAAACTTGGCCCCTATATTAAAAGCTGCCATGCCAAAGACATTCTTCTGAGCACAAAACTCACTACCCATCTCGATGAGGTTCGTCCGGGGTTGGGAGCACTGGACTATGATACGTTTTTGAGAGAATTGAGCAAACTCCCTCGTACTCCGCTAATGTTGGAGCACTTATCAAATGCAGAAGAATACCGCCTGGCGGCTACACATGTTCGCTCCATAGCAAAATCAATAGGGCTTGTCCCTGGGTTGAAAGTGCCTAAAGTGAACTAAAGTGAGCTAAAGTGAGCTAAAGTGAAAATATAATCCACAACTTTAGGCACTTCTAACTTTAGGCACTTTACACTTTTAACTTTAGGCACTTCAATTCAAAGCTATCTCGCTCTGACCGCACACCCGATAGTGTTTCATTTGTCCGTAAGGACTCCCCAGGAGAACTTCATAGAGGAGATTGTTCTTCTCGATTAGTTTGGCTATCAAGCCAATTTGATTGAGCAGCATTTCAATCAAATCGATATTTACCAAGGTTGATTCAGGGCTGTATTGTGGCAGAGCGATAATCACATATCCGCAATTGCTATGCTCTGTCGCCAATTGTGCAGCAATCACGCTGCAATCATTTACTTCGGTTACGACCGGCTCAGCACCGTCATCAATCTTAGCGCAAACCTCTTTCAAAAACGACTCGCTGATATTCAGCTTGGCAAATTCTTCCGGGTCGCTGGGCCAGTTGTTGCCCTCGGAGTCCATAATTACTATTACAGGCCCACGCTCGGACAGAACTTCAAAAATCTGCCGTGCAATCTGCTCGGTTAGCTTAACCCCGTTAGAAATAGACGTCTTACTTCTAACGGGGTCAAAGCCGGGAGAACATGGTTCGACAGGCTCACCACCCTGAGCGAAGTCGAAGGGCAGCGACTCATATATATCCATTCGGACGGCTCCTTACCTGCCTGCCGGCAGGCAAGTTTAGAAATTAAGCATTGATTTCAGCCGGCTCATCGGGAACTTTTTCCCGGGACAGGCTGTTACACGCGCCCCCGGAGTAGTGTTATGACCATAAATACGGCTCCTCGGAATTCCATACCGCTTTTGTAGAAAGCGAACCAATTTCAAAAGCGACTGCATCTGTCGTGCCGTAGGAACTCTATAACAGAAATTACCAACAAGGCAAATACCTATTCCATCTTTATTGGCCCAATTCCCGGACGTTCCGCCACAATGAGCTCCGGGAATTTGTTTACGCCAGCGAAATGTTACCTCAACCTGGCCGTCACCGCTGTCTGTGCCGTTACCTATAACAAAATCGTACCCGACTCCCTCCCAGTGGTTCTGTTCTTTGTGCAACTTATCAAATATAGCTGCATTGCCCTTTTCCGTCGCTGAGTGATGTATCACCACAGCAACCCATTTTTTTTCCAACTGCAAAGGCGGTAACCAGTTTCCTGGTATATTTTTATAAGCACTCCCCCAGCCTTGTTTCGGTTTTATAACCGGCGGCGGAATAATCCTGGACTCGGAGCTGGGGCTGTGTACAATCTCCGGCATCGGCTCGTCATTGTACATACAACCGCCTAAAACAAACAAACAACTGAAAAAAATAAAAACTCTGCTAATCATCTTTCTCTTGATTTCGTCGGTAAGCAACTGCACTTGATTATACCTTTGTTTGGTCCTGACTTTTGGTCAGGCGCGGTTTTTCCTTATATCTGACCATATATAAACTATTGCCTTTTTCGTCGAATTTAACCATATCCATATACGAGTTCATAAGCAGTAATCCTCTGCCTCCCGGCTTGTAAAGGTCCTCGCCGTATCGCGGGTCCGCTACTGATGCCGGTTCAAACCCATCCCCCTCGTCCGTCATGGAAATCTCAATTTTATCTAAACCAACGGAATAGTCAATCTTAACCTCTTTGGTGGGGTCCATTTTATTACCGTGCTTGACGGCATTAAGAAAAGCCTCCTCCAGGGCCAAATGAACCGCAAAAATATCATCATTGCCGAAACCGTTGGCTTCAAGCTCAGAAAGAACCTGCTCGCACACCTTGACAATAGCAAACGGCTTGCTTTTCGTAACTATCGAGCAATTGTTTGGTGCTTTTGACACCATAAGCGAAACAAACCAGCGCCTAATTAGCTTAAGATAAATTTTCGACTGCACCTTCGACATCTTTATAAATATCGAAGGTTTTGGTCAGCCTTGTTATTTTGAAAATCTCGAATATCTTTGGGTTTATATTACAAAGTTTTAGTTGGCCATCGTGTTCGTAAATCCTCTTGCTAAGCCTTATTAAAAGTCCCAAAACAGCCGACGACAAAAACCGGACATTGCCAAAATCCAAAATCAGCTTTATTCGCTCCGTTTGCTCAACAACTGACATAATCGAATCCTGAAGCGCCTTAACGTCCCTTTCTTCGAGGATTTTTTCATCGGTAAAACTAATTATCGTTGCTTTCTCGGCATACTCAACGCTTATTCTTGGCTTAATCTCAGCCATAGTAAACTCCCTAACAAAACCATAAACAAAACTGTCCGAAAATCCTATGTTAGAACACCACAGATGTCAAGTCTTTTGCATGTTGAGCCAT
>JAUWBX010000123.1 GCA_030609625.1 Phycisphaerae bacterium | reverse complement strand
GAGTTCTTTGTGGTGGATGATTTCGAAGATTATAACGACTATCCGCCCGACGAGATATGGTCCACGTGGGTGGACGGATACGGCGTCCTGACAAACGGCTCCCAAGTAGGTTATCCTAATCCAGATTGGAATCAGGACGAGCATTATGTTGAGACTGCGATTGTTCACGGCGAGCAGGCGATGCCACTCTTTTACAGTAACACCGGCACCGCAGCATATTCAGAGGGCGAACGCACCTTTGCTGTTCCCCAGAATTGGACTGCAGCCGGCATTCAGACATTGGTGCTGTACTTCCACGGCAGTCCGGGCAACACCGGGCAGTTGTATGTCAAGGTCAACGGCTCCAAGGTGCTCTATGACGGTGATGCGGCTGACATAGTGAGACCACGGTGGAAACAGTGGAGTATCGACCTTGCATCGTTAGGAGTGGACCTGCAGGATGTCACGACGCTTGCTATTGGCATTGACGGCAGTGGTGCCGGTGGTACATTGTACTTTGACGACATTGGGCTGTATCGGTTGGCTCCTGCGCTTCCTTCGGAACAGTATTGGATCGAAGCAGAGGCGGCTGATACGATTACCCTGCCCTTTATGGTTTATGATGATCCCGATGTCTCGGGCGGACAGTATATTATGAAGGACCCCGACCACCCTGGCACCGGCTTTGAGGGGCCAATTGATCCCGACGGTACAGCGAGTTACACATTTACCGTAGAAGGTGGAACCTACACGATCGAAGCTCGTGTTCAAGAAGGCCCTTCCGGACCCGGGTACTTCGGTTTCTGGTTTTTGATACCTGGCGCTACCGTGAATCAAACTCCCTTTGGTCCCGATGACTGGGGGCTTTGGGGTCAGGCGGCTTCCATATGGTCCTGGTTAGACATTAGAAACTATAATGCGCCGACCGGACCAATACAGTTCACGATGGATCCCGGGACGTATACCTTGAAGATCGGGATCACGAATCCCTCTGAACTGGATGCTCTTGTGATTACCAGGATTGACTAACAGATGTTGTTCGTAGCAGTGTTGATACGTGGCTCTAAAAGCCCGATATTGTGGGATATCGCTTTACGATGCTCACGATAACAGGTGACAGGGCTGTAGATTTGCACGAATTTGGGGCTTATACTGATTGATTCGGTATAGGCCCCTTTTAATTGCTTACTGATTCTGCCACAGGCGAATATCCGTATCCGGCTGCTGACTTTGTGCCTTTTATTCCAGGTCGAACGGCGTGTTATTTATCGGCCCGAACCACCCTAAGTTCATATCGGCCGACTGGACATCATAGGCATTTTTGTCGTCAAACTTTGCCATTTCGCGCGGCGCGATATGGCCGTCGGCCCAGCCAACGTTCACACGACCACTGTGCCGAAAATGAATAGATGGTGACATATAAAAATTAGTTGCTGGTTGACCGTTGTGGACAGTAAACGGCGGCTCGGCGAACGAGTATTCAATCAAAGATATTCCGTCGTTAGCCATTGCCGAATCTGCGAACATCAAGGTTCTGCCCGGCGAGGCGATCTCCGTCATACGGGTCGTCCGGGCATAGGATTCCTTCCAGGCTTGCACGCTGTTAATACCACATTGCCAGATACGACTGCCGATATAAGTCATATTGTAACCGTAACCGCCGCAGCCCTGTTCAAAGTTCGTATTCCAATCCTCTCCCTTTACGAACCCCATTTTCGCCGGACATTCTTTGACCCGTCCGTCAGCCAGATACCCAACCAAAGGACCTCTGCCCGCATCAAAAGGCTCATCGAGAGCGTCCCTTACGCCGTGCCAGCGATGCAAACCTGCGCTGTCCCACATATCACTCGCAGCCGGAACATAAAATCCATCGTTTTCAGCGGCGTAGCCGATACTTGCTATCAGAAGCTGGCGAAGATTAGATTTGCAGACCAAAGCCTGCGTCCGGGACCTTGCTGCAGCTAATGCCGGCAGTAATATGGCCATTAGCAAGGCAACCACCGAAATCACTACCAATATCTCAACCAATGTAAACCCCGTTAGAAATCTTCCGCCTTTCTGGCCAGGAATCTTAATTTCTAACGGGGTAAAAGCTTTTTGTTTTTGGTTACACATAGATTTAATCAAGGCAAACATATCATCAATAACGCCATTGTTCAGTTTTGAGCCATTGAGCAACTAAGATGGCAAAGTCAGCGAGGTCGATAACTAAGTCTTTGGGCTCTGCCAGGTCACATCCGGCTATCCAGTTCGGCTGGCCAAAGTGACTGTCCAAAGCTGAGATAAACAGCTCAAAATCAAACACATCAACCACACCATTCAAATCGATATCAGCACTATACTTTTGTTCTTTCAGAACGCCTATCGCTTCTAAATCCAGGCCGCCTGAGCCATATGTAACCCAGGCATCGTAAACCGGATGATTGTTCTGATAGAAATCCCAGGCGGGCCATGTACCGGGGTCTATGTTTAACATAGCTGCGTCGGTAAAATCTCCGCTGCCGGGTATGTCAACTATTCGCACGTATCTTATATCGTTCACATCGACAAGGCCTGATACGACCTTAGGGTCTTCGGCAATTTCCTTCAAATCGAATGGCGTGCCGGTACAGATGCCATAAGCATTGGGATGCTTGCCAGCCAGATTATAAATCTTGCTAATCTCAATGGTCACATACACGCTTGCAGCTTCGCCTGTCAGAGAGACTGCGGGAAACCTGACAAAATCATTGCCGTTGGAAGATACTTCCACATATCCCAGCTCGGCTAACATCTGCCCGGCAATCGAGCCAGTACTCCAGTTAGCATCGGAAACAAAGCCATTCTCGAAAACGACAAAGTCATAGCCTTTGCCCTGACGAATCGGTTCATCGAAATACAGAGTAATCTGGCCGGGCGACATACCCTGGCCTATTTGCTGCTGACTTAAATCACCAAGGCTGACAATATCTACATTACTGCCGGTAACCGGTCCTAAGGCCATGTTAGGGTCGGTCCATTGCGGATCCAGTCCTGGCGCGGGCTGATAGCTTACTATTTCTGTGGCCCAGCCGCGAAATATCGGATTTATCACGGCGTTAGGATCCTGCGGGTCGGCATGCTGCCAATTGTTGTCGGGATTTATGTATCCGTTTACCCCAGCTTCGGTATAAGTCTCGGCATATACAAACGCTGACTTGCGCATAAGGGTATCGAGCGCAAAGTAAGCGGGAGTATTCATACCCCAATCACCGACATCGCTCGAGCTCAAGGAAAACTCCAGGCTCTTTACCGCTCCTAATGAAGTCAAATCAACGTATTGCCACGTGTTCACGATGTAATCGGCGCTATTGTCCGCAAAGCGGTAATCAGCTAAGTATAAATCAACCGTGCCTGTCACAACGCCGTCAACATCTTTGCCCGTAATAGTGAGCATGAACCAGTCCGGGTCATTGCCGCTGTCGCCGCCGAACTTTTTGGCGAAGGCATCGCCGCCAAGCATTGCGTAGCAGACATAGTTGTTATTTGTTACATACAAGCCTTCAACAACATCGGCAGTGTCTAACGTAATAGTAGGCAGTGGAGCCCAGCCGGCATAACCGATGGCATAGTTGGCCGAATTGCCCTGGCCTGCTCCTGTAATAGCGTTATACTGAGCCGCCATCCCTGCTGTCGTGGTATCGGTGATGTTCGAATAAGAAAAGCCGTCCCACGAACCCCAGGCAGAATTATAATTATTGTTAAAGTAGGCGCTGCTGCTGGCAAAGCCGCCCGACTCGTCTGAGCCGTTCCAGTATGATTCAGGCGGCAAAGCTAAGTCTTCAAAAGTGGCTATATCGGCATTTGCCGTACTTACTATTGTCAAAACAGCAATTAAACAGACTAAATTTTCAAATTTCATCAATCTTCCCGAAGCCATAATTTTTACTCCTTCCAATTCCAAAAACTGTCATTTACTCTTCAAAAACTTCTCTACCTTCTTTGATGCTTCTCTAAATTGTGCATAAACAGTATGTTTGTGTTGCTATGTCATTTTATTTTATCTCCTTTCGTTTTATCTTGCCCTTATCGCGAGGGCGTTTTAAAAACAAAAAAGCCGCCGTTCCCGCGAAAGGAACGGCGGCTTTTTTTATTCAGCCCAAACCGAATCCCAGCCAATAGCATCAGGCCGGAAACCTACACCTGCATTCCAATTCGCGAGAACACCAAGTTCAATTTTGAGTTTTTAGTGTTGAATTTTGAGTTGCAACTAAAAACTCGTAACTCACTACAGGCAGGTTTTCTGACTTGCGTCTTACCTCGAGACTCCTTCCCATCCAGCACTAATTTTTGGAGCACAATAAATTGTCGCTACAAAAATTAATGCTGGACAGTGGATAAAAATGCCTCTCGGATTTCCGATTCAACAATCGGAACAGACGCTCACAGCGGCGCGACCGTCACGGTTTTTAACCGTGTTCCCATTTGACTATCCCAAAGCACAGCTTCAGGACCTACAGTCAGGCTATATTCTTTTCAAAGAACAAAAAAATGCTATCACACTATCCGGCAATGGTCAAACAAAAAAAATATTTTTAGTACTTAGAGCCTATCCGAATAACCCGCTCTATTGCGGCCGGCTGCAAAGCCCGATGCCTGCGTTGTCGGCCAAAAACGTTCTCAGCGTGGAGAAAACCACGCCTCCGAGCATTTTTGGCCTGCCGCCTTGGCCTCGAACCTTTCGCTCGGCCTCATAACAACCCGGTTATTCGGATAGGCTCTTAAGATAAATGATGATGCCGGCCAGAATCAAGATAACAGCTACGCATATACCCAGAGCAGTTATAGATACCCACATAAAGCGTTTGTTCTGCCTGGATACGATGTATTTGAGGTATCTGTCGCTCGTGGCGAAAGTGCGGCTCATCTGCATGATACTGTCGGTCTGGGCAAGGGTGCTCTGGTCCAATTTGTCCAGAGTCTGGTTAAATTTGTTAAAGCTCTCAGCCATTTGCACATCCGTATCGGCAGCGGCGGCAAGCTGATGGTCGATATCAACCAGGGCATCGGTCTGTTTGGCGGTTTCATTCGGGATTTTTTCAACAGCATCCAGGAACTGCTGGTTCTTGGCAGCGGCTGATTTCAACTGCTCGAGAAGCTGCTCTGTTATCCGCTTTTGATTTTCCACAACTGAAGGAAAACTCTCAAGCAAACTGGGCAGTTGTTCCATTCGGCTCATCAGATTTTCATGCTGAGTAACCTGACGGCCCAAATGCTCGTTGATATCCTGCAATTGCTCGACGAGTTTATTAAAGCCCTGATGCAGTTTTTCGAGCGATTCATGTTTGTCCTTCGGCGGAATCGCTTTTACGATAAGCTTATCACTTTGAGTCCCCGTAGGCCCGGCCTGGTCAACAGCCGTCCCCGTGGACTCTGCCTCCTGGCTAATCAAACCATCATCATCTACGTCCGGCTTATAATTTGAAGAACGGGATGGATTGTGAGAACGCAGCCAGTTACTCGTTCCCGCCCAGATGTCTTTTATTGTCATTTCTCAATCCCTAACTCAATTCCCAAATCCTGATACCCTGATAACCTTTTATCTGTCTTCTGCCTTCTGACTTCCGTCTTCTGTTCTTTTACCTGATAACCTACTGGCCATATTAAAGAATTTTACCGCTCCACAGTCAAGTTATTTTTGCTCCTGTCCACACCCACAAATTCTTTCTTGACCGACTATTAGGACTTGTAAATAAATTATTTTCCATTTTTGGCCGGCTGTGGCTTCGGCTGGCGGTGTCAGCAAAACTCGGACTACCAACCAGTCCTTCGACTTCGCTCAGGATGGTGAGCCTGTCGAACCATAGGCCTGCATTTTGCTTCCTTGCCAGCCTTGTCCTCGCTCAGCCAAAAACGAAACCTAATTTCTTTACCAGTCCTTAGCTATCCCGACACATCGGGACTGAGACTGATTATCAATAGAATATCAGGTCTGTCTTGAAAATTCCAGCTTTTTATGATACCCCTCAAAACAAGATTATACAGACACGACTTTAATTGTTGGCGGAGGTTGTCTTTTTTGTTAGACTTGCGGCAACAGGATAAAACAAATGCCGTTAGGACTGAGAGGCACCCTTATGAAGACAAGAGTTTTTACCAGGTCGCAGCATAATCCAATCATTTCACCTTTGGACTTGCCCTTCCCGGCAGCCGCCGTCCTTAATCCCGGTGCTACCGAACAGGGCGACGAGGTCGTCTTGCTGCTGCGTGTCGAAGACCACGCCGGACACTCGAACATCTATATAGCACGCAGCAAGAACGGAGTGACTGATTGGAAATTCGAGCAAGAGCCAATACTCCGCTACGGTGAGCAAAACTGGCGGTATGAACAGTGGGGCTGCGAAGACCCGCGAGTTACATACCTGGCAGAAGAAAAACGCTGGTATATCACCTATACTGCCTACTCGCCCAACGGTGCGGCCGTAGCATTGGCCTGTTCCAAAGACCTTGTTCATGTTGAACGAATTGGACTGCTCTTTTCCCCAAACAATA
>JAUWBX010000443.1 GCA_030609625.1 Phycisphaerae bacterium | reverse complement strand
ATTAGGGATACCATTCATTGTGCCTGACGGGTTGTTCGGAACAACTGAGATACCGGTTAATATCGACGGCGAAATAGATAAAAAAGTTTTCATTGCGTCCGGTATAGTTCAATGCCAGTCGCTCCTTTCGGTAGCTCATTTTACCGGCCATCCTGCAGCGTGTGCGGCAGGTACGCTGAAAACGTTAGGAATGGGTTGCGCGAGCAAAAGAGGCAAGATGAAACAGCACGCCGCTCTTAAGCTCAGCATCAGCGACGACTGTACACGCTGCGGCGTATGTTTTGAGCATTGTCCTGCTGATGCAATTACGCTTGACGATGTCAAGGCGCACATCGACCAGGACAAATGTATCGGCTGTGCAGAGTGTATGGCAATGTGCAGATTCGGTGCCGTGAAATGCAACTGGGGCCCGGAATGTGAAGTATTACAAAAAAGTATCGCTGAACATGCACTGGGGGTACTGAAGGGCAAAGAAAACAAGGCCGCATTTTTCAATTTTTTACTGTCAATTACCAAAGATTGTGATTGTTTTAGCACGCCAAATATGGATAAAATAGTTGATGATATCGGCATAGTTGCCTCAACCGACCCTGTGGCTGTTGATAATGCGGCACTGGATTTAGTAGAAAACAAGGCAGACCGGAAACTGGCCGAGCTGTTGGAGAATGACAAGCTCGACCCGCATTACCAGATTGAACACGCCGAACGCATCGGCCTGGGAAGCAGTAGTTACAAGTTTATAAAAGTTGATTAGTAATCGAAAAATTTGAGGATTCGATATGTCTCTGGGGCAAATAATAAGAAAAAAGCGTGAGCAGTTAAATCTGACTCTGGACGAGGTCAGTAATCGCATTGGTTTTTCCAAGCCGTACTTGTCCACTATTGAGACCGGCAAGGTTAAAAATCCGCCCGGTGACAAGCTGTTGACCAGGCTTGAGAAGATACTTGAGTTTGAGCCGGGTCTGCTGCTGCACATTGCTCATATAGAAGGTCTTCCTGCCGATGTTCGTCAGGAATATGAATCCGCTGAGGCTGAAAGTCAGAAATGGCGGCATATTGTCAAAAATCTCGTTGATGAAAAAGATGAAAAAGTTGATGCAAGCCGGCTCAGCAAGCTTCTTGCCCAAAGTGACTTGAACATCGAGCAGGACAATTTACCTCTGTCAGCCGGTCGATTAGTGCCCGTGATAAACAAGGTTTCAGCCGGCTATCCGAGTGATTTCAATGACCTGGACTATCCTGTGGGTATAGCCGACGATTACATTCGCTGTCCGGACATGCACGACCCGAACGCATTTGCCGTCCGCGTTGTCGGCGATTCGATGGAGCCGAAGTTCCACGAGGGTGATATAGTGATATTCTCACCCGCAGCCGAGGTGCATAATGGCGATGACTGCTTTGTCCGTTTTGCAATGCCGCACGAGACGACTTTCAAGAGGGTGTTCTTCGAATCGGAAAATAAAATTCGCCTTCAGCCGAGAAACGAAAAATACTCCCCCACAATTGTTGACGGCAAACGCATCAACGGCCTCTACCGAGCCGTAGTAAAGCACGAGAAGCTGTAACCGTTTTATACGTTTAGTCAGGCTTTCACTCGACTTAAGCTGTCACTATTCCAAGACGAACCAGGTAATACCCTTGGGGGCTATGTTAATTGGGATTTTGACGTTGTATTCGCGATCAAGTTTATACTTCCTGCTCTTGCCCTGCTGCTCACGAATACTCGCCGTCCTGGTAAATCCCGTATAGTACAGCGGAAGTTTAAATTGTTTTCTGACCGTCTGGTCCAGAGGATTATAGACCATTGCCAGGCCCTTTCGCTTCAGTTGCGGATTGACGTGCAGAATACAATCGATGTCACGTCCATCGGGTCTGCGTACATGAATGATGTCTGAGTCGAGTATATCGCGGTACTCTTTGTAAAAGTCCACCCATTTTTTAACGAGTGCTTTTGTTTCGTCAGTGTCATACAAGCGGGGCCCGCGGTAGCAGGCCTGTACGCCTGAGCCGAAGTTTTGCCCAAGATGCGCACCATAAGCGTCAAGGTGTTCGGACAGCGGATCGAGCGTTGCTGCGGCTCCACCACCATGGTACTGTACCAGCGGCACGAACATCCAGCCCATGCTTGGCGTTTTCTTCCAGGTGCCGTCGAATATGTTCTGTCGGCCGAGGATAATCTGTCTTTCCCGCGACAGCGACCAGTTGGTCTCACGGTAGCCCATTGCACTTTTGTTCGAGCCGTTCAAAAAATACCAGTCCGGAACATTCAGATAGACCCCCCTGCTGCGGCACCACTTGTAGAAATTGGTAATCTTTTTCCACTGTTTCCATTGCGAATCATTGAGTCCGCGATGACCTGGATGGCTCCTCGAGGCGCAAACGTCACCGGGATAAGAACCATCGTGCTCGAGCAGGTCTAAGCCCGTTTGTTCGATAAAGATTTTGATTTTTCTAAAGTACTCAACACCCCATCCGCTGCACAGACACGGCGAATTGCCGAAAATCGCGCCGCCGGGTTTACCTGTTTTAGGATTGATAACATCGTGTTCATTACTTATCTTGCGACTGGCCAAAAGCGAATACCCACCAAGCTCAATATTTTTACTATGGGCGTAATCGACTAATTCCTTTATCTGCGCTATGTAGTCCGGGTCGATATTTTCCATATTAAAACCGCTGCCAAAGGTCATTATGACCATCTCGAACCCGACCTCATCGCACTGGTCGATTGCCAGGCGCACCGCTTTTGGGTTCGCATGACGGACGTGCATAATGATTGGATTTTCCGTAGCCCACGGTGCGATAGTCCGGTACATCCTCCGCAGCGCCAAACCCTTGCGTTCGCGTTCAGTGCTGTCATAGATTAACTCAAACACCCGAAAGGATTCAAACATTTTGCCAGGCTCAATAACCAAATCAGGGCC
>JAUWBX010000216.1 GCA_030609625.1 Phycisphaerae bacterium | reverse complement strand
AGCCCTGCAAAGGAAGAATTGCTCGGTCTGCTGGAACAGTGTCGCCAACAAATTGGTGTTCGCTGGGACATCAGGCTGCGAATCTCAGAGACAATTCCAAGTCCCGCAGTCTGTGGTTTTTTCAGGCCAACCGTCTTGATTCCGACTCCTCTTGTTGAGAAGCTATCGCCGGAAGGACTAAGAGCTATTCTGATTCATGAGCTTGCCCATATAAAAAGAGGCGACTTATGGGTCAATTCTGTCCAGACATTCTTGCAGGTCATCTACTTCTACAATCCGTTCGTGTGGTTCGCCAACGCTGTCATTCGCAGGATTTGTGAGGAAGCGGTGGACGAGACGGTCCTCGTAACTCTTGGGGGCCAGGCTAAGAATTACAGCAATACCCTCATCGACATCGGCGAGATGGCGTTTTGGAGGGCCGACTTAGGTCTGCGCCTCATTGGCGTAGCGGAATCAAAAAAGGCCTTAAAGTGGAGGATTAAACACATGTTAAATCGACCGATACCAAAAAGTGCTAAAATAGGAGTACTCGGCACGATTGTGATTATTGTTATTGCGGCTGTTCTGCTTCCTATGGCAAAAGCTGGGAGGGAAACTCGAAATTCTGTCAAGTTAGATGAAAACGGCAGGCCTATTGTTAAAGCGTCTGAACCGACGGCAATCGAGATTATTCAAAAGGTGCAGGCAAAATACACTGGTCTTGATTCGTATTCATCCGAAGGTGAGATTGTTACGGATATAGATATGTCTGGCGTTGATGTTGACACTATCCCAGGTATGACTGATGGTCGAACAAAGAAACTACGAGAAAGTAAAGAGTTTCAGGATGCATTAAAAAAACGTCAGACTCTCAAGCATATATTCAGCATAAAACTGGCCAGGCCCGATTATTATATCGAATGGGACCAGAAGGTTCATGAAAAATACAGCAATACAGGTGCAGTCTGGTCAAAAGGTAAAGAACATTTTCTTTTTAATGCAAGACGAAAAACTTCCCCTAAAGACCGGCTAATGGCTTTAGCTTCTGCGACCGGTGTTTCGGGAGGTGCGGCTAATACCATACCGTCACTCTTTTTTGCACAGCCTGCGAAAGCTCTGCTTGCATTGAATGAGGTTAGGCAAGAAGGCGAAGAAGCGATAGATGGGGACCAGTGTTATATTATCGCCGGCAAAATGGCAAATATGACGATGAAGTATTGGATATCAAAAGATACTCTTTTGATCCGTAAAAGACAGCAGATTTTAGGAGGTAAGCTTGAATTCCCGGAATTGTCAGAAAAGAACATAAAAAAAGCTTTGGAGGCAGCAGGTGGCCAGGTAAACGATGAGGCAATCCGGAAATTCAAAGACCGTATAAGATTAAGCCGAATCATGGTTTCAAAAATGAAAGGAACAATTACAGAAATCCACAGGAATATCGTTATCAATCAACCTATCGACTTCAAACCATACATTTCTAAATATGCAGATATAGGAATTGCTGAGCCGGTCGTCCAGACACCTGAACCACAAATTGCTCAGGGAGCGGATGTCAATACAAAGGATGAAGAAGGCCTCACGGCCCTACATCTGGCTGCTCGTCAAGGCCGTAAGGATGCGGTAGAACTTCTTCTGGCCAATGGCGCCAACATAAACGCCAGGCTGATTGGTTGGCCTGGCTGGACACCGCTACACGAAGCAGCGACTGCAAACCACAAGGAAGTGGCAGAACTGCTTATTACTAAGGGTGCTGACACGAATGCGAACTGTGCGAGAGCTGGTGGTGGGAGGTTCGGTGGTACACCCCTGCACGAGGCTGTCTTTGAAGGACACAGGGATATGGCCGAGTTGCTTATTTCCAAAGGTGCAGATATCAATGCAAAACAAAGCGGTGGCCTTACTCCCTTGGACGTCGCAGCTTTTGTAGGCCACAAGGATGTGGTAGAACTGCTTATTGCGAGGGGCGCCGACGTGAATATCAGAGACCGGGGCGGTCGCACTGCTTTGCGCTGGGCCAAACATGGCCGACATAAGGAAATCGTTGAACTGCTGCAGAAGCATGGGGCTGAAGAATGATGAGGGCGTGAAAAACACCATCTTGATATTATGAAGTAAAGACTTAGTGGTGTCGCTAGTGTTATGAATGTGAAATAGGAGAATACAAATGAACTGGACAGAATGTGGTAAAGAAAATCCAAATGTAAAAGTGAGTGGGCTGGCTATTGCGTCAATGCTTCTTAGTATTCTGGGCGTTTTCACTTTCGCCATTACAGCAATACCAGCTGTGATCCTCGGTATGATTAGTCTTCTCAGAATCGAAAAAAGTAGGGGGAGATTAACCGGCAAAGGTTTTGCTACTGTAGGAATCGCGGCTGCCGTGGTTGTATTCTTCGTAATAGGGATATCAATGCCAGCTTTGGCCAGGGCTAGGGAGATATCCTTTCGAATGGTTTGTGCCAGGAACCTGTCCGTCATCGGCAAGGCAATGTTGATCTACTGCAACGATTACGACGACGAAATGCCACGCGCTGGTGGTAGAAGAAGCGTTTGGACCAAGCGCGTACCAAGCTGGACAGCCAATAATCGGTTCCGGGCCTACGGCTTACAGGCCAATGGTAGCGGCGGTCAGGCAAGTATCTCATCCTGTCTCTATTTTTTAGTCAAGTACACCGAGGTACCGCTCAAGAGGTTTGTCTGTCAAGGTGATACGGGGGTAACGGACTTCACGCTCGCTGAGTACGGCGTGTCGGGCAGAGAAATGATTGATCTGTGGGATTTTGGCCCCAGTCCGACAGAACATTGCAGCTACGCGTATCATATGCCTTTCGGCCTGTACGCTCTGACCACATCGAGCGAGCCAGGTATGGCGGTGGCAGCCGACAGGAATCCATGGATAGAAACTCCTGTTGCAGAGGCCAAAGACATGAGCCTGTTCAACCCAAACGGTGGTAGAGAAGCGATGAAGGCTGGTAACGCTATCGCACACCGAGAAGATGGGCAGAACGTGTTGTTCTTGGATTGCCACGTTAGTTTTCAAAGACGGCCGTTCTGTGGCATCAACGACGACAACATATACACTTACTGGACAGGTGGAGATATACGACGAGGTGGAATACCCATACCCGGGCGTAGCGAATCCCAAGATAGGTTGGATTCGTTCCTGGTACACGATGGCCAATGAAGGCCCGGATCAGCACCTCCACCAAAAGGCAGGGCGTGTTTCCTTGCCGACACCGACGTGTGGGTAGATGGAACAGTTGTACAAATCTCAAAAGTTGTCCAAGGAGAGACGGTCGGCAAACTCGGCTGTGCTGTGCTAAAAGCATCCTTTGGGCAAATTGAACAACTCGAAGAGCATGTGGGCTCATTCGAGTGTCGCGATATAGTGCTTGAAAGCGGAAATCGTATAAGCGTTGTAGAGGCACACAGCTTTATGCTCGATTCAGGACAGTGGATCGCAGCCCAAGACTTAAGAAGTGGTCTCAGACTGAAAACATTAGATGGCGTAGTTGGTATCAAGAGCGTTACAACCAGAGCAAAGCCCTTTTTCGGCAAGGTCTACAATTTGAAGCTCAAGGACTCAGACCAGTATATAGTCGGAAAAGATGGTCTGATCGTACGTGATTACTGATGCGGCATCTCATGCGCCTGTCAGTCAGACATAGGATCACCGCAATTGGTGCTTGTTAACACCACATTACTCATTGCGAACGGTGCTGATGTGAACGCAAAAACCAACGACGGAAGGAGCCCTTTGTGATTGGCAACAAGGAAATGGCACACAGAAATCGCCGAACTGTTGCGCAAGAACGGGGCCAAAGAATAACGAAGATTTAATGGAGCAGGCAACTCTGAAGAAGTATCCTGTCATGAACAGGCAATAGTGTATCTGTCCCTCGCCTCGGGTAGAAAATATCCAATGCCCAGCCCCTTGACTTTCCAACTCTTCTCTGCGCTCGTTCCGAAGATATGAAGATAGACGGTCATCGCAGATTCCCGCAAACCGAAGCGTTTCGACCGCAATTCGATGGTTAGATTGAAGCCAAACGCCGTCCCGATAAAATCGGGACTGCAAGCAGGAAATATCGGTTCAACGAGAAAAACGGTTTGAAAGAAATACCCAAAACGGTATAATACTTTAAGTTTTTTCTAAATAATGAGATTGGAGTTGAATATCGCAAGCAAGCAGTTTAAATGTGATGTCCCATATCGCTTGGGTTCCCGCAAGGCGGGGTCGCTTCCACAGGACAATGCAAAGAACGGAGGACAACCATGAACTCATGGCTGAATCGTCGAAAATTTATTAAGAAGTCACTCTTAACTTCTGCCGGCAGCGCATTAGCACTGCAAGTGGGCGCAGGTGAGATAGTTGCCCAAGGCACGGCAGGACAGCCTACCACCGCCAAGGGCCGGCCAACACTCAAGGCCGGGTTACCAAAGGGAAGAATTGGCAATCTTCGCCTCAGCCGCCTGTTGTTGGGCGGCAATCTACTCACCCACTTTACCCACAGCCGCGACCTGAAATACGTCTATAATCTGACAGCGCATTATAACACGGAGGAGAAAATACTTGATACTATGGCAGTCGCGGAGGCCCACGGGGTCGATACGCTCGTCATACATACTGCTCCCGGAATCATGAGCGTACTCAAGAAATACCGATACGAACGGGGCGGGAAGATGAAATGGATAATATGTCCTACGGCTCCGGTCGAGGCCCAATTGAAAGCCTATGGCGAACAGGTCCGGCAGCTTGCTGACGAGGGTACCGATGCAATCTATCTATGGGGCGTCCATGCAGATAACCTTGTTTCTCAGGGCAAAGTGGATCTGATTGCAAAGGCTGTAGAAATCGCCAAGGACTACGGCATACCTTCAGGTGTTGGAGCCCACGACCTCAGGGTAATCATAAAGTGCGAAGAGAATCAAATCGATGCGGATTTTTATATCAAGACGCTCCACCATCACAACTATCCCAGTGCACCAAAGCCAAATGAGCTGACGAAAGTAGTTTCTGAGGTGCCGGGTTACTGGTGCAAAAACCCTCAGAAGGTGGTCGATTTCATGAAGGGGGTGGAGAAACCCTGGATCGCCTTCAAGGTCATGGCTGCGGGTGCCATACTACCGGCAGATGCTTTCCACTACGCTTTTGAAAATGGTGCCGACCATAT
>JAUWBX010000353.1 GCA_030609625.1 Phycisphaerae bacterium | reverse complement strand
TACGGCAAGTGGCAGTACGAACAAAAACGCAAGGTTCGCGAGGCTCACAAGAAAAGTCAGCACCATACTGCAACATTGAAGGAGATCAGGCTCAGGCCCGAAACCGACAAACGCGACCTGGAGATTAAGCTCAAACACGGGCGCGAATTTCTGGAGAAAGGTCACAAGGTACAATTCACAATGTTCTTCCGTGGACGCCAGATGCTGCACCGGGACAGGGGTTATGCGGTGCTCGACCAAATTACTGAATTGTTACAGGATTTGGCAAAGGTTGAACGGCCGGCCAAGATGGCGGGAAGACGCATGACTTTATTAATTGTACCCAAATAGCTCGTATCCGCCGGACAGAAGCTGATTTATCAGTCCCGTCAAGTGTGTCATGTGAGCAAAGTTCACCGGAACATACCTCAGTTATGCCTTCGTAAAAGGGGTGGTTCGCCAAGGAAACCTTAGGCGGATTTTCTAATTATTTTAAAGAATTTATACCTTCGCTATTGACCAACGCCGGCAAATAACGTAAATTACTACCCTTATATTTTTCCTGTACCAGGCAGAGCACAGCGAAGCAGTAGTCTGTAGCACGAAAAATGCGTGGTGGTTACTGGTAGGGTGGGGCTTGCCCCACCGAGATGATGCTAACAAGCGTGTTACAGGATAGTAGCTTTTTGATACGGGATTTCAGAGAAGGTTGTCTTAAGAGGATTAGCTAAATGCCGAAACAGAAGACCCATAAGGGATTGAAAAAAAGAGTCAAGGTTACCGCTACCGGCAAAGTCAGGCACAAACGCACCGGTGGTGGTCATCTTATGAGTGGTAAAAGCGCCAAACGCCGAAGACGCGTGAGCAGTTCGGGTATTATGAAAAGTGCGATGGCTAAAACAGCCAAGATTGAACTCTGTAAGTAGATGCCGTGAAAAAATAATCAATTGATAGAGCTTGCTTCTCGGCTTGGATTCACTCCTAATTCAGCTGCCGCCAGCAGGCCTTAAAGAATCGAAGAATTTCAAAGGAAAGCTGAAATGCCAAGAGTTAGAAAAGGTGCCGCAAGACACCGTGCAAAAAAACGAATCCTCAAAGCGGTAAAGGGTCATCGTGGCTCCGCAGGTCGGTTGTATCGCCTGGCCAAAGAAGCTACCGTGCGGGCAGCCGTTAATGCTCGAATTGACCGCAAACGCCGAAAACGCGATTTCCGCGGTCTGTGGATCACCCGGTTAAACGCAGCCTGCCGGCAGCGGGGCATAAGATACAGTCAGTTCATCAATGCCTGCAAAAAAGCCAACATTGGGCTGAATCGAAAAATGCTGAGCGAAATTGCTATTGCCGACCCGGATGGTTTCGATGTCATCGTTGAGGCTGCCAGGGCCGCAATAAAATCGTAAGTGGCAAGCCGGCCTCTGCGTTGCGAGCCACGAGTTACGACATACGACATACGACATACGATATACGAGTAAATGCTTGAGCAATTTAAAAAAACCGGCAAAGATGCCCTTGCTGACCTGAAAAAGGTTACCGACCTGACCACTCTGGAAGAGTTCCGCATAAAATACCTGAGTCGAAAAGGGCGGATTATCCAGATGCTTAGCCAAATTGGTAAGCTGCCCCCCGAACAAAAACCTCTGGCAGGCCAGCTCGCAAACAAAATAAAAAAAGAGGTTACCAAAGCGTTCGAGAATCTAAAAAGCACTCTGTTGCAATCCAGGCAGGAAACTTCAAAAGAGCTGATAGATGTTACTCTGCCGGGCATACACGTCAACATTGGTAAAACCCATGTCATTACACAAACCTTGAATGAGTTGCTGGAGATATTCGGCCGAATGGGCTTTGCTGTGGCCTATGGCCCGGAAGTCGAAGACGAATGGCACAATTTCGTTGCGCTGAATATCGGCCCTGAACACCCGGCGAGGGACCCTTCGGATAATTTCTACATTGATGATGACACGTTATTGCGAAGCCAGACATCGACGATTCAAATCCGTGTTATGGAGCGCACCAAACCACCAATTCGCGTTGTTGCTCCGGGACGAGTTTATCGGCCGGACACCGTCGATGCGACACATATGTATATGTTTTACCAGCTTGAAGCCCTGGTTGTCGATGAGGGTGTTAGTATGGTGGATATGAAGACTACCATCGAGCAGTTTATCCATACCTTTTTGGGTCCCGATGCGAAATGGCGATTTCGTCCGAGCTTTTTCCCGTTTACCGAGCCAAGTGCCGAGGTTGATTTGCTGCTGGTTGACAAGAGCGGCAAAGAAAGCTGGGTAGAGATGGGCGGCTGCGGTATGGTTGACCCGAACGTTTTCGACGCAGTTGGGATAGACAGCGAAAAATATACCGGCTGGGCGTTCGGCTTCGGAATAGAACGGCTGGCTATGCGAAAGTACGGCATTACGGACATTCGCCTGTTCTTCGAAAACGACCTGAGATTCCTCGACCAATTCTAATTTTTTCCCTGTTGGACTTTTCGTTATTGAAGAAACAATGGGTGTTGAAAATCCTGTGGGTTTTAATCGGCCTGTTGAGTCGATTTGGCTTTGAGTTTTTCGTCCGCGGCTTCCCAGCGTGCGCGGATATCGTCCTTGGACTGCCATCTAAACAAAAGCACAAAATTTTCGTCACGTTCAACTTTGCCGTAATAGTGGCCGGTGCTAACGACTTTACCGTTGGAGTGAACAAGCACGAGCAGCTTCGCAATGCCTGTTTGCTCTATGCCGCGGGCTAATGCCAGCTCAGGTGTCTGCACAGATGAATTGGGAACTGGGAATGATGGGATGCCCAAAAGGGTCTTTTTGTATTCTGTGCCGAGTGCGCCCGAACTTATCTCCGCCACGTAGTCAGCTTGCTCGGCGTCTTCAGTAAGATGAGCCCCGATTTCGGCAAAACGCGCTCGCACTGCTGCCTTGACGTATTCGACGTCGTAGCTCTTTAGGTTGACAAAGTCTATGTAAGTTTTTTTTCCGGCTAACTGTGGAATGTCGAGTTTCTCAAGGGCGTTGTCAACCGCTCCGGAAAGAAGAAGCTGCTCGATGGCGGCCCGCTCTGTGTTGGTAAAAGTTCGTGTGCCGCAGCCGGCTGCAAAGGTTACTAATAAGCTTGTCCAAATGATATACTTCACTTTTGCCCCGATTAAACAATACCGAAAAGTTGAAAAAACTTAGACAGCAAAAAATTTTGTCCGGGATGTAAACACTGCTCGCTGTTATTTGACTGAATCGTCAAGTGGCAATCCAAGTTTTTTGTATAGCTGCCGTCTGCCGGCTTTGTCGCCTTCAATTATTGCTTTGGCGTATTCGGCTACTTTTTTTGCACGCGCTCGCGGGACCACGATTACGCCGTCCCCGTCGGCGACGATGATGTCACCCGGCTCAACTAAGACACCGCCACAGACGATAGGGCGGTTGACGGATTCAATTTCGTTTCGGCCCGGCCGAATGCCTCTGCCCGGTTTTTTAAAGTACAGAGGGATCTTCTCAGTAATTATCTCGTCTGTGTCACGGGCAGTAGCACTAGTAACCACTCCGACACATCCGCGTAAATACCAGCCCATAATATTATTTGAACCAATTGAACCTACATCGGAGTCCGGCGCATCGTCGATGACCAGCGCCGTACCTTTGCGGATGAGCGGAACGAACGGCTCGCTCGAGAGCGTGCTGTACCACTGACCGACCCAACGGTCAAACGCCTCGGTTTCCATACGCGGCGCCGGCGGCTTGTTTGTCGGAACGTACCGGACGGTAACCGCAATACCGATAAAGCGGTGCGTGAAATGTTTGGTGTCTTTCCAAAGAGCGTGGATTTCCGGCGACATCAGGCCGGTATTAGTCAGCCCGACTTTGTCCATCCCGTCGGAAACGTCAGC
>JAUWBX010000426.1 GCA_030609625.1 Phycisphaerae bacterium | reverse complement strand
GATTCTCGATTCTCGATACTTGATGCTCGACCCCGGCGCGCCGGGACAGGGTTGCTGGATTCTCGATGGTTGTGATGGTTCATTTGTTAATTTAGTTAATATGGTTATTTGTCTTCTTATTGCCGGAGGCGAAAAAAGTAGGGCCTCTATAATTAGACGTAGCTGCACGTTTGATACGAAAAAAGACCTCGAATATCGGTTCGGGATTCTCGTAACTCGATTTGGGATAGTGAGTTAAAAATTTTTTGAAAAATTTGATTTTTGCTCTGAGGTATCAGCGTTTTTGGTTGATTTTTCACTAATATTTTAACTATTTTAACGCCCGAAAACACAGATTTTCAGATTCTTGTTGTTGTGAGGGCAGATCCCTCGCATTCGACTACGCTCCCACCTTCGCTATTCTCTTTCGCCGGAGGCTACGTTGAAACCAGCTTCGGAGGGCAAGCAGGGCAGGCTAATGAAAGAGTCCCGGGACGTGGGGAACCCCCTGCGGTGCAGGGGGCTAAAAATTTGGATTCCTGCCCCTTACTTTCGCGGGAATGACAAATGCTGTTTCCGCAACAGGAATTAATTAGACGTGAGTTCTCACTCAATTCGTGCGGGACAAGCAGTTTTAAATAGATCCTTCGACTCCGCTGCGCTTCGCTCAGGATGACAAAGGAACGTAATGGATTATTAACAATGAGGTTACAAGATGCCGGGGAAAATAGCCCCACCCATATTTTTGGCCGAAGCAGTCTCAATTCAGGTCTATCATGAGATTTTAGCACCTCCGCCATGCAGGGATTACTGAAAAAAAAATTAAAAATTTTTCAGAATTTTGTTGCATTTGTATGCATATAGTGATATATTGCTGCATATTAGTGAGGATATTGTACTATGCAGTTAATGTCAATAGAAGATTTGGCGGCCTATTTAGGCGATTCGAAACGTACGATTTATAAGTACATTGCCAGCGGTGATTGCCCGCCTTATATGCGGATAAGCGCTAAGAATATTAAATTCGACCGGGCTGACGTCGATGCCTGGCTGGAATCGAAAAAGGTCAACCCAAAAGAAATGAAGGAAAGGAAGAAGAAATGATAGACACTATTCTGGCTGCGACCGAAGCTGTCCCTGCGACAGAAGCCGTCAAAACTTTCACACGGGTCTCTATTGTTGGCATACTCGTATTTCTTTGCTATGGATTTATTGTCGCGCTGGTTATCATTGGCCTGGTTCGATTGGTAAAATTTTTGGGTAGTGCCGGCAAGGAGATGAAGCTGACGCGTATGGATGTGGGCAAGCTGGCTGAAGAAGTTCATCTTTTGCGACAGGAACTGAAGGAAAATAAAGACAGCGACTCATCAGCACAGTGAGGACATTTGTTGAGTGCAAGCGTTAGAGGATACATAAACAAACACGAGAAAGGAAAGGAAAATGAGCATTGGATTTGTCTTTATCATCTTAGTTGGATTATTGGTAACAGTTGTCAAGTGGGGTTTAATTATCTGGGGTATCGTCTGGCTTGTTCGTTATCTCAAACACAGCCGAGAGGAAAGACAGCGTTTTCGATTGGAACTCGGCAAGCTCGCCGAGGAGGTCAGCCTCATCCGGCAGAAATTGGAAGGCGGGAAAAAACAAGAATCTTCGACTGAATCAGAATGACATTTTTCCGCTGTGCGCAAAACGGCTCACATAAAGGAAAACACGGGAAAGGAACGGAAAATGATAAACAATATTTTAGCTTTTTGGACCCCAGGACCAATTGAGTTGCTCGTTATTCTTATTTTGTTCGGCGTACCAGTTCTTTTGATAATTCTGTTTTTCAGATTCCTTTTACGGAACAAAAGAGAAAATGTAAGACTCCGCCTGGAAGTAGGCAAGCTTGCCGATGAGCTTGAGCAGGTGCGAAAGAAAGCAGGAGGTGCTGAAAAAGAAAATTCTTCAGATAAATCAGTCTGATATTTTTATGGCGGAGACGATACGGTCGTTGTTGTGGAAGTCTTTTTCAATTTTGCTTTCGGGACGGACCCCCCAACGCTGCCTTATAGGCAGGTAAGATCATGGGGTTAGGGGGCTAAACAGTATTGAGATTGCTTCGGCCTAAAAGGCAGACCTCGCAATGACTAAAAAATAACGTTAACTTTTTAGTCAAAGTGACGGGACACCATCCCCAAGCCTTCGACAAGCTCAGGCGGGGCGCTGCGCTTGAGGCTGCCACCCTTCCAAGCTATCAAATCAAATTTGACAGACTGCTAGTGATTTGTCAAGCATTCTTCAAGGGTTGTCATTCCGCACTTGAAGCGGAATCCAGTACCATTAATAAGTCTGGATTCCCGCTTTCGCGGGAATGACAAACCATCATTTGAGCCTTGACAGAGCAGTAGTTTATCGTTCGAAGAACGGAAAGAGCTTTTTTAGTTCAGCGGCGGATGGCCGACGGCCGTATTCGCAGACCTCGAACGCCTCGGCACAGCGCACCTGTTTGCCTTTTCTTTTGCCGTAGCCCTCGATTAGTTTGGCCCGGTACTTGTTGGCGGTTGACTCAAATCGACTGCGAAAACGCTCGCGAACCCTGCGGTGAGCTGCGGCCCTCTCTTTTTCGTTCTTGGGTATCAAGCCCTCGTGGCCCGAAACACCGCCCTCGACAAACTGAGATTCGAGAACGACCATGGCATCCAGCTTCTTCTCAATGACGTCGTCAATCGCAACCATCAGGTCCGGCTCAAACGGATTCGGCTTCTGGAAGCGGTCTGAGAAATGCAGGAAAACCGGATTCGTTTTTAAGTGCGGTACATCGGGGCAGATGAAGGGACAGATTACCATGAACGCAGCATCCTGTACAAGGACCCCAGTGTATCGGTGGTCCGGATGATAGTCGTTCGTACGATGCGACAACACGATGTCGGCTTTCCATTCGCGGATGAGCCTTACGAACGTCTTGCGGTTTTCGAGTGTCGGCATAAGCTCGCCATCGTGGATGTCCAGTACTTCGGTCTCGATTCCCAAAATCTTCGCCGCCTTTTTAACTTCCTCTGTCCGTCGCTGAGCCAAAGGCCCGCCGGCCATTTTCCAGTGGCCGATATCACCGTTGGTCGTCGAGACGAATTTGACGTGATGGCCCTGTGCAGCCCACATAGCCGCTACGCCCCCTGCCTTGATTTCGCAGTCGTCCGGGTGTGCACC
>JAUWBX010000132.1 GCA_030609625.1 Phycisphaerae bacterium | reverse complement strand
TAATACTCTCCCAGCCGTTGCATGGTTGAATTATAGTATCCACGGAGATGAACTATCGAGTACGGACGCGGCGATATATGTTGCATATCATCTGGCGGCAGCAAAGGACGCGGCCACCCGGAAACTTTTAGACCAAGTCGTGGTTCATATTAATCCTTTAGTAAATCCTGACGGCAGGGAACGGTATCTAAGCCATCTCGAACAGCTTACGGGCGTGGTTTCGAGTCCGGACCTTCAGTCGATGCAGCACCAGGCCCTTTGGTCGAGGGGGCGGGGGAACCATTATCTGTTCGACCTCAACCGTGACTGGCTCGTGCATGTCCAGCCGGAAGTCCGTGCTTTGGCAGGGGTGATTTTGTCCTGGAACCCACACCTGCTGGTAGATTCACATGAGCAGGGTGCTTATGATACTTACCTGTTTGACCCGCCGACAGACCCCCTAAATATACATCTTTCCCCAAAGGTGTTGGATTGGCGTAAGCGCTTTGGAGCCGACCATGCTAAGGCTTTTAACCGCTACGGATGGAGCTACTATACGAAGGATTGGTACTCGGAGTGGAGCCCTATCTACACGAATGCCTGGGCTAATATGCAAGGGGCCATTGGGCTGCTCTATGAACAGGCCAGGGTTAACGCAGCTTCTGTAAAACACCCAACGGGTGAGGAAATCAGCTATCGGGAAACCGTGCATCATCATATCGTGAGTACTTTAGCCAACCTCGAGACCCTGTGTGCCAACCGGCAGGAAATCCTGAGCGATTTCTTAGCCGACCGCCAATGGGCAATCAACAAGAAGGAGCCTCGTGGGGGTATTTTCCTGCTGCCACCTTCCGAAGACATTTCGAGGTGGAAACGTCTGGTCGAACTGATTAAGCATCAGGGCATCGAAACAGAATTTGCGCAGGAGCCTTTTGAGGCTGAAAATGTAACCGACATTTTTGGAAACAAGCTGGACAGCAAACAACTGCCGAAAGGCACGGTCGTGGTATTCTCGGCTCAGCCCCATCGCCGGATGTTTCACGCGTTGTGCGAATTTGACCCGCATTTGGAGGACAGCTTTCTGCTAAAGGAACGCAAAGAAATCGAAAACCGCCGGAAAACCCTGCTTTATGACGTCTCGACGTGGAACCTGCCGATGGCATTTGGTATCGAGTCATACTGGGCTAAGAGCATATCACCTGTGCCTGCGTCACCTGTGCAGGCCCCACAGGTGCAGGCAAATGTCGAACTCTCATTGGAATCTTCGGGGCCATTTCGGGATTTGTCGAAACTGAACAAAAAAAGTGGTTACGGGTACTTGGTTGATTTTAGAAATTCCACCATATATCCTGTTCTGGTTCGTCTTTTTGATAAAAAGTGTCATCCACGTATCGCAACCAAACCATTTAAGACCGAAGGTCGAGAGTACAAGACGGGGACGGTTCTGCTTCGCGGCCACGAGAATCCCGATGACCTTTTGAAAGTCCTGCAGAAAATTGCTTCCGATTTTGCCATTGATATTCATAGAGTAGATAGTGCCCTGGTAGAAGACGGTCCTGATCTTGGCGGCCGAAAGTTCAAACTGTTAGCAGCGCCACAGGTGGCGATAGCTTCACAATGGCCTGTCCGGTCAACTTCGTTTGGGTCGGTTTGGTACCTGCTTGACTATCAGCTTCGACTCCAGAGCTCACCAATTAACGTCCAAAACCTCAGCCGCATCGACCTGCGAAAATACAACGTTCTGGTAATCCCGGACAGCGGTGACATTGGCCGGGTGCTTGATAAGAAAGCCGTTGAAAAGATAAAGAGATGGGTTGAAGGCGGCGGGACCCTGATTGCGATTGGCAATTCGGCGGCCTTTGCGGCTCACAAAGACCGAGGGCTTTCGTCGGTACGATTAAAACGTGATGTGCTCGATAAACTTGAAGAATACGAGGAGGCTATGGGACGCGAAAAAAATGCCCGGGATATCAAGATTGACCCCAACCAGATATGGGGAACCATAGCGGCTGAGGAGAAAGCAGCAACGGCAAAGGTAGAAGAAGGTGAGACTAAAAAGCCCGAGGAATCCAAGACCAAGGCCGATATTGAAAAGCTAAAACGCACCGATGAATGGGGTCGCCTCTTCAGCCCGAGCGGTACATTCCTTGCGTGTACAATTAATATAGAACAATGGCTCGGCTTTGGTTTGCAAGAGAAGCTGCCTGTGATGTTTTGGGGCAGTAATGCATTTATGTCAAAGCATCCGGTATCGACCGTAGTTCGTCTCTCTGATAAAGATAGTCTGCGTTTAAGTGGTCTGCTTTGGCCGGAAGCTAAAGAACGCATTGCAAACACCGCTTATGCCACTGTCGAATCAGTAGAACACGGTCAATTGATTCTGTTTGCGACCGACCCGACCTATCGAATGTGGCTACCCAGCGTGCAACGACTATTCCTCAACGCGGTACTGTTAGGGCCGGGCATGGGCACCTCGCAACCAATACCATGGTGAGGGTGAAGAATGTATTCCAAAGTGCTTCGTGTCCTGGTGAAAATTGTGAGCAAGTCCGCCGAATGGCGGTCAGGATTAAACCGGCCATTGGCCGGCAAACTTGTCCATTCAGCGCGACTGTGCCTTCTTGCGTCGAGCGAGAGCGATGAAAAAGCATGCCATAACTAATATTGCCAGGAGGAAGCTCCATCCCGGGGCAAGGCCAAAAGCGCTGGGAAGGTAAGCACAGAACAAAGCGAGCCCTGCGACAAAAAGACTGTATGGCAATTGCGTGCGAACGTGGTCTATGAGGCCGCAAGAGCTGGCAATGGAACTCATAATTGTCGTGTCGGATATGGGCGAGCAGTGGTCGCCGAAGATTGCGCCATCGAGGACAGCGCCGAGGCTTATCATTGTGGTCAGGCCGTAGGTGTTCCCGTCGAGTGCGAAGGCGACTGGAATGGCAGTGGGGATGAGGATTGCCATCGTTCCGTAGCTTGTGCCTGTGGCAAATGAGGTTACGGAGGCAACGAGGAAAACCGCCGGGGGAAACCAATGAGGTGAGACTCTGCCGGCCAGGATTGCCGTTAGGAACTCTCCGGTTTTCAGGCTGTCGCAGCAATTCTTGAGCGACCAGGCGAGAATAAGTATTACGAATGGTATCATAGCCCGCTTGATGCCCCGCTTGAAGCAATTGCTTATGACGGGCATACTCAGCGACCCGAAGAGCCGCGAGCATAATAAGGCCAATGTTAGGCCGAAGACCGCTGCGTAGTCGAGGATAAGGGTGGTGTTCTCGGCGGCACTAATAACGTCGCGCCAATAAACCCAATTGAGGAGCGAACCGCCTTGCCTGAGCATAGCCGGTCCGCCGCCATCGACCCAAAGGCCGGTGAGATGAAAGAGCACAAGTCCGGCTAAGGGCACCAGGGCCTTAATTGCCCGGGAGGATTGCTGCGCGACGGCAGGTGTGCTCGAATCAGGAGCGTTTTGGGCCGGACCGGCCTGGCTGTTTTCGCCGGGACCTTTTGCCTTAGCCGAGTCTTCCGCGGTTTTCATCGGGCCGAAGTCCCGGCCCAGAATGATATGCAGAAAGACAAAAACGAGCATCAGCAGACAGTAGAAGCGAAAACTCAGTGCGTCGAAGAACAGCGAATATCCGCTCCTGTCAATTTTCAACTCCTCTGCGATTTGACCAAGAAGGCCCACTTCATAGGCGATCCAGGTGCTGATGACCGCGAGTCCCGCGATAGGCGCGCTCGTAGCATCCACAAGAAAGGCAAGTTTTTCGCGGCTGACGCGGAAGCGGTCGGTGATGGGCTGCATCATCGAGCCTACGATTATGGCGTTGGTGTAGTCGTCGATGAAGCAGAGTATCCCCATCAGGGCGGTAGCCAGTTGTGCGGACTTTCTGCCTTTTACCCACTTCAAGAGCCAGAGGATGATTCCTCTAAAACCTCCGGATGCGATGACGACCTCTATCATCACGAAGATGGGCGGGACAAACGCAAGGATTTGCAAATTCGTTTTGCTTGTAACAGTATCCGCTACATAGAAACCCACGGTTTTGAATCCCTCAAGCCAAGCCGCCGCGCTCAACGGCGTCTGTGGAACCTGAGTGAGCAGACCGCCTGCTACAATGGCAATTCCCAAACTTAGCAGGACATGGCGTGTCAAAAAAGCCAGCGAAATCGCCAGTACAGGAGGGACGATACTATACCACATCGCCTTTTGCGGGTCCTGTCCACTGGGCGGTGCAAGACGAGCGGCCAGAGCGCACATAACGCCAAAGATAATGACCGCCACAACACTTCTTGTAAGAGCTTTTGATTTCAACTGACTGCTATTTTAGGCGAATTGTGCAAAAATCGTGCAAGAGCACCCAAAAAACTATTCCCTCCCTCTTATCAAAAGTTACATTACTCGGGGAGACAGGATTTGAACCTGCGACCTCTGCGTCCCGAACGCAGCGCTCTAGCCAAGCTGAGCTACTCCCCGATAAAGCAAAAACGTAAAATAGCATATCAACTCTGCAATTGCAAGCTACAATAAATTAACAGGGTCTATATCTATAGCAACCTTGACTGTTGGTCGAACAGGCCCCTCAACTCTCAAACAGGCAAACAACTGCTGGATGGTTGCCGCTTCGGGGGCCTGAATAATTATCTGCATCCTGTGAAAACGCTGTATGCGACTTATCACCGCCGGCATCGGCCCACGAACGGTGGCTTTGAGTCCTTCGGCCTGGATAATCCGGTCTATTCTTTGTCGCATTTGCTTGCAGGCGGTTTCAAGTTTGCCGAAATTTATGTCGCGTAGAACGATGACGGCCAATCGCCAAAACGGCGGTAAATTGCAGGCCTTGCGATGCTTTAATTCCTCTTTGACAAAGCCGTCGAAGTCTCCGCCGACGGCAAACTGTATCGCCGGCTGATTCGGTAGAAACGTTTGGACGAAAACCATACCCTTTTTCACGGAGCGCCCCGCCCGGCCGGCAACTTGAGAAATCAATTGGAAGGTTCGTTCATTCGCTCTAAAATCCGGCAGATAAAGCGATGTATCGGCACTAATAATGCCTACCAGCGTGACATTCGGAAAATGCAGACCCTTAGCCAACATCTGCGTGCCGGCTAATATATCGATTCGACCTTCGCCGAAATCTCTCAGAAGACGATAATAGTCTCTGCTTGCCATAGAATCACTGTCAATCCTCGATACACGAGCCAGCGGAAACTTTTTAGCCAATTCCTCTTCGAGCCGTTGCGAGCCAAGCCCTATCATTGCAAACCCGCCGCCGCATAGAGGACATTTTTCAGGCACAAGCGTCTGGGCCAGACAATAATGACAGACCGCATAACCATAATTGATGTGTTTTCCCGTAACCGTTCGCATTCGCTCGCGGCGGCTGACCTTTGACTTATGAAAGGTCAGCGTTACGTCGCAGTTGCGGCAGTGCAGCGTGTGCTTGCAGGATGGACAGAACACAAAATTACTGTAACCGCGCCTGTTCAAAAGCAAAATCGCCTGCTCCTTTTTCGCAAGTGTCTCGCGCAGACGCTCGGCCAACGGCTCACTTATCAGATTAATACCTTTCTGCGTTACCTGTCCCTGCCGTAAATCGACGAGCTTCATTTTGGGCATAGGTAAGCCCATCACCCTTTTGGGCAAACGTACCAGGCTAAAATATTTTTTACTTTGACAATTAGACAACGTCTCCAATGACGGCGTGGCACTGCCTAAAATACAATGTGCATTTGCTAACTGCGCCCGCTTTATCGCTACATCTCTGCCGTTGTACCGCGGGGCGGTGTCCTGCTTGTAGCTCGGCTCATGCTCTTCGTCAACAACGATAAGACCAAGCCTCGGCAGCGGCGCAAAGACCGCTGAGCGAGCACCTATAACCACATCAGCTTGGCCCGACTTTATCTTTTGCCATTGCACGTTGCGCTGGGCAGCGGTTAAGCCCGAATGCATTACAGCGATTTTTTTGAATCTCTCGTTGAATCGCTGAACGGTCTGGGCCGTAAGAGCAATCTCAGGCAGCAGCACAATAGCGCCGGCCCCTTTTCGCAAAACCGCCTCGATAGCCCTCATATAAAGCTCGGTTTTGCCGCTGTCGGTAACGCCGTATAAAAGCGTAACGCCGAATTCGCCTGATTCTATCACAGTTTCAAAATGGGCCAATGCCTTTCGCTGGTCATCATTGAGGATTACCTGTTCCGTTTTTATTGACATCCCTTTGGGAATGGCAGGCAAAGACTTCAATATTGTCTTGCGGGCTATCTTAACGATTTGTTTTTCCGCTAATCTCTTTATCGGCTCATTGCCGCAGCCGACCGCTTCTAATAAACCCCGTATCTCCACAGCGTCATTTATACTCGAAGCCCCCCTGCCGTC
>JAUWBX010000374.1 GCA_030609625.1 Phycisphaerae bacterium | reverse complement strand
AGTGCACTCAACGCCGAATTGTTTCAGGTAAAACCGGCAAAACTCAAGGGTTTTTTTGTAGCTGTCGTCGGTAATAACAATATGGTCGCCAGACTGAATCAAAGTAAGAATCGTCGTAGTTATTGCGCTCATCCCAGAGGAAAAGACAACACAATCTTCGGCACCTTCAAGGTTTGCAAGACGCTTTTCGGCAATCTTCACCGTAGGATTGCCATATCTGCCGTACTCAAAGTGCTCTTTTCCCTTCCTGGTGTAATCTTCGATGTGCTTGCTGTTTCGAAACGTAAATGTAGAAGTCTGAATAATTGGGGTCGTCAACGAATCCGCATATTTTCTCCTCGGTTCACCGGCATGTATTGCTCTGGTGGACATGGATGCGCCTTTCCCTACGATATTTTTTTTGTGGGAGGATTTAGTCATTATTGTCCGTTCCTTACTCAATTAACAACTGCTATTTCTAAATCGGGCATTAGTTTTCTACAGTTTCAGTTCGGCTGACATTGCCCTGCAAATCAATTGTAACATCTTCGAAGCTCATTTCAATTTTGTTTTTAGTAATAGCCTGTCGTGCAATCTGAGTAAGACCTGAACAGCAGGGCACCTCCATATGGATGATTGTTAAACTGTTCAGTTTGTTGGCTTTTAATATTGCTGTGAGCTTCTCAATATAAAACTCGGCATCATCCAATTTCGGACAGCCCACAGCAATACTGTTGTCTTTCAAAAACCTATTGTGGAAATCACCCATTGCAAACGGCACACAATCTGCAACAAGCAGCAAGTCGGCATTTGCAAAATATGGGGCAGATGGTGGGACCAGCTTCAACTGCACCGGCCAATGGCTTAACTGTGAAGGAACCTCGGCTGTAGAATCTGTGGTCTGGCCTTTTTCTCGCAGCTTTTGAGCCATCATACCCGGGCACACAAAGTCAGTTTTAATTTGTGTGTCTTTTTCTTTGGCCAAATGTGCATTGGTGGCTTCTTCATCAAATTCGGCTGCCTCTCGTTTTTCAACGGTTATCGCGTCCTGGGGACAGTGCCCGATACACGCCCCCAAGCCGTCACAATAAATTTCGCTAACCAACTTGGCTTTGCCGTCAACTATCTTTATGGCACCTTCAGCACAGGCATTAACACACTGGCCGCATCCATCGCATTTTTCTTCATCTATTTTTACAATGTTTCGCAGGGCCATTCTAAAACTCCTTCTAACTCAGCATTTCGGCCAAATCTTCATCGGGATTGCCAATCGGCTTGATGTTGAATTTCTCCACGAGGACATTCAGAACATTTTCGCTAAGAAATGCCGGCAGACTCGGACCAAGCCGTATGTTCTTTATCCCCAAATGCAGCAGCGTTAGCAGAATCGCCACCGCCTTCTGCTCATACCATGAGACTACGAGCGAAAAAGGTAAATCGTTTACACCGCAATCAAAGGCCTCGGCGAGCGCCGTTGCAATCCTGATGGCTGAATAGCAGTCATTGCATTGCCCCGTATCAACCAAACGAGGAATTCCGTCAATATCACCATAATCACGTGCATTTAACCGGTACTTACCACACCCTGCTGTCAATATCACACAATCGGCCGGAACCTTCTCTGCAAGTTCGGTAAAGTAATTGCGCCCGGGCTTGGCACCGTCACAGCCGCCGATAAAGAAGAAATGCCGAATCTTACCTGCCTTTACCGCCCCAACAATTTTGTCCGCCAGGCCGAGTACAGCCGTATAATGGAATCCGGTACTCAGTGTTCCCTTGGGGTTCTCCGAAAGCGGCGGTTGGGACAGGGCCTTGTCAATCACCTCGCTGAAATCTCTGTCCTTGATGTGTTTGACCCCTGAAGCACCGGCTATCCCACACGTAAAGATTCTGTCCTTATAGGAGTCTTTTGGAATCATAATGCAGTTGGTCGTTACTAAAATCGCACCGCTGAACTTCTCGAACTCCTTTTTCTGATTCTGCCAGGCCGTACCGTAGTTACCAACAAGATGCTTGAACTTCCTGAGCTCCGGATAACCGTGAGCAGGCAGCATTTCGCCGTGAGTATAGACATTAATGCCTTTACCTTCGGTCTGCTCTAATAGCTCATAAAGGTCTAACAAATCATGGCCGGTAACGACAATCCCCGGCCCGGCCTTTGTGCCGCCCGGCACTGTCGCGGGTGTCGGATTGCCAAAGGTCGATGTGTTTGCATTGTTAAGCATTTCCATCACACGAAGGTTCATCTTGCCGGCTTTCAGCACCAGTTCAAGATAGCGATTCAGGTCAAAGTCCACATTCGTTAGCGTTGCAAACATTGCTTCGTGCATAAATGCGTCCACTTCTTCATCCTTTTGTCCAAGCTCACGAGCGTGATACGCATAAGCAGCGATGCCTTTTAGCGCGAATATGAGTGTATCCTGCAAACTCTGAATATCTTCGTCCTTGCCACAAACTCCGACTTTGGTACATCCCGTACCACCCGCTGTTTGTTCACATTGATAGCAAAACATAATTTTTCCTTTCATTTTTTCCAATTGTTATTTTTACTTTAACTTTTTACAAACAACTCTGCTGCTATCCGACGACCTTCGTCGGTTTTGAATGTCTTATCGATAATCTCCTGCAATTTCTTCTTGCTTGCGTCCTTGAAATCCGTTGGAATGTTCACGAGCCAGTCTGCGTCCCAAACAACCCTGAACTCAATCGTATCAATGTCTTTGGCGCTGTGATGGTTTGCGATAATCCTGCATATATGCTCTACTGCTTCAGCCGAAATGTCAATTTTTTTCAGAATCTCCTCAGCAATTGGTGGGCCTTCGACCTCCTGGTAGTTGCCTGCCGAAGAGCCATACTTTCGTTCGGCCTCGTGAATTCCGATATCGTGCAAAATCGCCGCTGCCCTGACAATCAGCGGGTCGCCGCCTTCGACATTCTGTATCTGCTCGGCGTAATCTAAGACAGCAAGCGCATGCTCAATCCGTTTCTGGTCCTCGCCAAAAACATTTTTCATCCGACCTATCAGCTTATCCCGCATAATCTTCAAGTTTTTTACGACGTCAACTCCCAGGCACTGCTCGGCGTATTGACACCATTCAGCGCAACCGAGGTCTATCTTCGGATTAACAACCATTTGTCCGCACTTGCGACATTTTAGTTTCGGCTCATCCTTGAAAAACTCGATCGCCCCACCGCAGCCGGGACATTGCACTTCAAAAATGTCTTCCGGTTTCCAAAATCTCTGGTCTTGTCCTGGACATCTGAACATCTGTCTGTCCTTACTGATTTCAAGTAAATCACACCTTCTTATGCACGAATCATTGTTAGTAACATCTTGAATTTTTCCCGGGCTGTAACTGCATGCGGCACATTGCCCGGCATTATGATAATCTCTCCGGCTGTAACGTGCTTGTCCTGGCCATCTATGGTCAACTGACCGTGCCCATCAAGAACCTGTACGACGGCATCATAAGGTGTCGTATGTTCGCTTAACTTCTGGCCCTTATCAAAGGCAAACAGCGTGATTGTTCCTGCTGACTTATCCAGTATTGTCTTACTAACAATCGAATCCTTCGAGTATTCGACCAAATCCGCCAGTTTTTGTCCTTTAGCAACACACGCCTTGAGTACACCGGACTTTTCCTTTTTGCAGGTCATCTTTTTCT
>JAUWBX010000330.1 GCA_030609625.1 Phycisphaerae bacterium | reverse complement strand
GTTTGGTCCATATCGTGTCAATGTGCGTATGCGCCAGATACGTCAGTCCTAAGTTCGACCAGATAGCCTCGGGTACATCGACAACAACATAGCTGTCCTTATCCCACGGCGTAAAGACACTGAACTTCGTCTCCCGCTGCGGCTTAATTGCTCCCTCTAAAAATCCGATTCGTGGATGACGCCCTCCCGGATAGGGCAATACCTGCAAAGGCCCATCCTCATCTCGCGTTAGCTGATTGTCCGGCCGAATGTCAAATTTCTTTAATCCAGCAGCGATTTCTTCATTCCTCAGACCCGTGGCAGCATAGATTTCTTCATTAGTGAAGCGATGATACCATACCATATTTTCCAGCCAGTACTGCAATTCCTCATCGCTGCCCGGCCTGCGAAAGTTTGTCAAACTGCTCGGCACCTTGGCTTGCGCCGACGTGTCCGCTGGCGCCGCAATACAGAACCAGACGATGCCTAAAATCATCAGCGATATTGCCACCCACCTGATTCCTTTAGTCTGAAGCACAGAAACAGCACCACATTTAGCACAAACAGTTACGTCTTCCCTATTTTCCGATCCATACTTTGGGCAGTTCACTCTATACTCCTCTCTTGCCTCTTTACTTTTATTTAATCCGTATCTTTTTCTTTTGAACTCCGGTTTTTTTTCTGCGCGCTCTGCGGCGATTATGCCCACGCAGAGCCTGCCCTGAGCACAGCCGAAGAGTCGAATGGGCGGCTCTTCAGCGGTTAAACATTTTCCTCAATATGTTTATCAAAGTTTTCGGCTCAAAATAATTTCTCGACAAACGCAAATATGCCGTCCTCATATCAGAGATTCTAACCTTTCCTGATACACTTGAAAAGAAAGATTCGCTCGGCGCTTTTGCGTCTTTTACAAATGAAAATATCAAATCCTGTCCCGAAGCAACAATACTTTTTATATCGCACTTACTTGCCTTGATTCGAAGCTCAGCCAAATCCAGCAGCAGCTTTATCTCATCCGGCATCGGCCCATACACATCCGTTAATTCGCCTTTTATTTGTTCGATGTCCTCATCACATCTTGCAACGGCAATCTTGCGATAGGCATCCATCCGGTGCCTGTTAATAGGTATATAATTTTTCGGTATATACGTTGCAAATCCCAAATCGACAACCGCCGTCGGTATCGGCTCGACCGGCTCATCTTTTAATTTCCTTACGGCCTCGGCCAACAGCTCGCAATACATCTGGTATCCCACTATTTGGATATGGCCGGACTGCTCAGACCCTAATATATTGCCCGCCCCGCGAATCTCCAGGTCCCGCAAAGCAATTCTAAAACCCGCCCCTAAATGCGAATATTCTTCGATGGCCTTCAATCGCCTGGCCGCCAACGGCGTAATCGGCCGTGACATCGGCAACAGCATATAAGCATACGCCCGATGTTTATACCTGCCCACTCTGCCCCGAAGCTGATGCAACTCTGCCAGGCCGAACCTGTCCGCATCGTTTATAAAAATCGTGTTCGCATTCGGAATATCCAGACCCGACTCGATAATTGTAGTGCACACTAACACGTCCGTCTCGCCAATTACAAACTCTATCATCGCCGTCTCAAGCTCGCTCTTGGCCATCTGACCGTGGGCGATACTGACCTTTGCATCGCCGATAAGCTTCTGAATTTCCCACGCCTTTTTCTCAATCGTCTTGACCCTGTTATGCAGAAAAAACACCTGTCCCTGACGGTTCAATTCCCGGTAGATTGCTTTTCTGATAAGCTCTTTGTTATAGGCGGTAACTGTCGTAACTATACTTCGCCTGTCCAAGGGCGGCGTCGCTAATGAGCTTATATCGCGCAATCCCAAAAGCGACATATGCAGCGTCCGCGGAATCGGCGTAGCAGTCATTGTAAGAACATCAACGTTGACGCGCAGTTTTTTGAGTCTTTCTTTGTGTTCGACCCCGAACCGTTGCTCCTCGTCGATTATCAAAAGCCCCAGGTCCTTGAACCCTATGTCGCCACTGAAAAGCCGATGTGTCCCTATCAGCACATCGACTCTTCCCGCCTTTGTCCGTGCGATTATGTCCTTTGCCTGCTTTGGCGTCTTAAATCGATTTAAGACTTCGATGCAAATCGGAAAATCCGCAAACCGCTCGGTAAAAGTTCTGCCGTGCTGCACGCATAATACCGTTGTCGGTGTTAAGATGGCAACCTGCTTTCCGTTCTCGACCACCTTAAACGCCGCACGCATCGCAAGCTCTGTTTTGCCATAGCCCACGTCCCCGCACAGCAGTCTGTCCATCGCCACGGCCTGCTGCATATCCGCTTTGATTTGCCCTACGGCTGTGGTCTGGTCCGGCGTCTCCTGATAAGCGAACGACTCTTCGAATTCCACCTGCCAGCTCGAATCTTCACCGAATGTAATTCCGCCTGTCGCCTGACGTTTCGCCTGAACATCGAGCAATTCGACGGCCAGGTCTCGAACGGAACGTGCAACTTTTTCTTTTTGCTTTTGCCATCTTTTTGAGCCGACCTTGCTCAGCTTCGGCCGTTTCGGACTTGTCCCTATATACTTCTGCACCAGCGCAATATTACGGACAGAAACCTGGATTTTAACGCTGTCCGCATATTGAATTGTAAAGTACTCATTCGTGCCGTCTTTTTCCCGTATCGTTTTCACCCCTGAAAACTTCCCGATGCCATAGGAAGCATGAACGACATAGTCCCCTTCCTGCAAATCGCTGAGCGTATCCACCGGAGACGTTGGGCGTGCAGGTCTGCGCCTTCTCCTGAGCGCATATTGCCCGAACAGCTCGTGATGGCTTATTACTATTCGTTTTAACGAATTTATGACAAAGCCCTGATGAATAAATCCCGAGAGCAGTTTGAATCTTGCCGGAATTTCTTTGTTAATATCTGTTATAATCTCGCCTACCCGCTTGAGCTCAGCCGAGCTCTCGCAGTAAAGCAGCACTTCTTTGCCTTGTTTTGCCTCCTGCACCAACTCCTCCAGCGCCGCCTTATGCCCGGCCCACACAGAAGTTGCTTTATGCTGAAACTGCTGCACACTTTTAATATCCACTTTGAGGAAATCGCCCGGCTGCCCCGTGGCGAATCGGCAGATTCTCAACTGCGTAAAATTGGACACCGCCTTGTAAATATCCGACCAGTTGTAAAGCCGGCTCGCACCTTCGAGCCGTTCTAAAAACACATTCGCAACTTCTTCGGTCTCGCCCGGTTCCTCAAGAATTATTATGGTATCTCTCGGCAGGATATTTACAAAAAGCTCTTTCTGCTCGGCCGCCGTCCCGCACACCGCTGAAACTATCCTGATGCTTTCTATCTGATGGCTGGAACGCTGTGTATCCAGATTGATTTCGCGGATACTCTCGATAGTATCACCGAAGAATTCAATTCTGACCGCCTCTGCGTCCGACGCCAGAGCCTGGTCTTGTGTCTTTGGTCTGGAGTCTTGGGTCTTAAGCACCAGCGGAGCATAGATATCAACGATGCCCCCCCGGCATGCAAACTGGCCCGGCAAATCAACCCTTTCCACCCGCTCGAACCCATTGTCAATAAGCCACTCAACAACCTCTTCCGGCGAGACCGTCTTATTTATTTCCAGCCGAAGACAGCTCGCTTCTATTGCTTCGGGCTTGGGTATCGGCTGACAAAGCGCCTGCACCGGCGCCGCAATAATAAATTCACCTTTTCCCGAACAAGGCACGAGGCACGAGACACGAGAGACAGTCTTTAGTCTCTCAGCCCTAATCTCATCGGTAGCATCCGCCAAATCTTCTTCGCCTTCCCAGGCTCCGAACGTATCAATTCTTTCACCTCCGAAGGTATGCAAATCATCAGCGGCCTTGTCGGCATCGTCAATATGCGGACATATATAAAGAATAGGCCGAGAGGTTTTCGCTGATATGTAAGCCGTTAACAAGCGCGCAAACGACCCCCACGTCCCCTCGACTTTAACCACCCCCTCACCGGCACCAGCCGATTTCAGTCGGGAGATTATCCGGCCAACTGTTTTGTCTCGCCCAAGTTCC
>JAUWBX010000111.1 GCA_030609625.1 Phycisphaerae bacterium | reverse complement strand
GCCGAGCCTTTGCAAACATAACGGAGCGTGGGATTTTTGCTGCGTGTGGAAGTCTCTTAGGCCGACAAATGGCCTCAAAACGAACTCCGCCGGCTCACGCACACTCGTAAAATCATAGACCAGGGCAACCGTATCTCTATCGCGGAGAAGATATACCGATTTTGTCAGTTTGAGTTTGTCCAGTTCGTAGTCAAAATGCGCTGCGATATCCCGGCGAAATTGCTTCAGATGGGTAAAGCCGGACGGTGCAAATTTGTCGCTGAATTCAAAGGTTGAAAGGTTAAATGCCTGTCTTTCAAATATTACCATCTCTAAGCAATTGGCCAGTGCCATTATCCTGTTGACTGGCGGATTAAGAGAGCCGATGAGCAGTCCGTGATATCCTCTCGTATTGCAGCCTGCGATGGTTGATGATGCGTAGCTGCCGCGCTCATTGGTCAATAGCCATTCCCTGGTCAATAAATTCTCAATAGGTTGATTGGCGGTTGATATGGATACTGCTGATGGGCTACCATTTTTCGACTTATTGCGAAACAGGGACCATCCATTGTCAGCTTTTTGCAATGTTAACACAATCTTGCTCCGAAAAACGTCATCGCGGGAAAATATCAGACCCCCTGGAAATCCTTTTCTTGTGTCATATTACTCCGTTATAAAATCCCTGGTTATTGGCATTCACCATTCACCAATTACCATTCACCATTTACCAATTACCAATTACCCTTCACCATATTCTGAAGAAGGAAAATCAAAATTGCTTCAAGTAACAAAAAAAATCAGGACATTTATTTTGCCGGTTGCAAGTCAGGCGTATTTTCATTTTGCGACACCGCACCCAAAAAGCCCTCTGCTGTGTTCTGTTTTATTGTGGGAAAAGATGCTTCCCCGCCCGGCAGCCTGGAACAACGGCTGTGAAGATTATCCAGGACATTCATAAAGTTTATATAAGAGTCGTAAGGTGAATTATAAGGATTAAAATACTTATGTACATCGCCGTCAGCAAAATATTTTGTGCACATATAATAAAAATGGTCCGATGCCTGTAATTTTCGCCAGTCCGCAATGATTTTTTCGTCGTCGGTTTGTTTGATTTTCTTCTCAAGCCGATAAAGCTCGTGAATAGCGTTCGATTGCATAGCGTTTCCGACCCAGGCCGAGAGGTCCCTTTCGATATCAGCCCAGCTTATGATATGCGGCACATCAACTGTGCCAACGGGCTGGTAACATTGCACTACTTCGCTTGGGGTTTTGAAGTTGTTGTCCGGGTGATTAAGGACCTCTTGTGGCAGATGCCGCATAAAATCGAATATGCCGGTATCTTCCCATTGGTGTTCACCGAATGTCTCATAGTCCATAAACAGGTTGACCACATTGCCGTTGCCGTTGACATTACTTATCCAGTGGGCGAATTTATCTGCCGTCAAAGGCCACTGGGGCCAGTCACGATTCGAAAATCGAAAGGCAATGTCATCGCTCAGAGAATAGTTTTTCAGCAAAAGTTTCAATTTATTGCAGTTTTGGGGCTTATAAACAAAATTAGGGCTTCGATAGCCTAATATATGGTCTGCCCCTTCGGTTATTATCGCATCAAAGTTGCCTGTTGACTCGATAAGAGCGGCTAAATCATTGTTATATACTAATTCCGTATTTCTGAATATCCGCGGCTTTTGACCAAAAAAACTGTCAATGGTTTCGATGTGTTTGTTTACCTGCTCTACGAATTCATCACGCGAGTATAAAAAACTTAGACTGTGATAATACGTCTCAGCTAAAAATTCTACACAACCGGTTTCCGCAAGGGCGTCAAAGGTGCTCATAACTTCCGGAGAAAATGAAAGGAGCTGCTCCAATAATACCCCGGTTATGCTGTATGCAACCTTAAATCGCCCGTCAAATTGGCGTATCATATCAAGAATCAACCGATTCGCGGGAAGATAACATTTATTGGCAACCTTCCGGCATATACTCGCATTTTTGTAATCGTCAAAATAACGGTCGTTGTTGTCGAAAACCGTATAGTGTCTTAGCCGCATTGGCTGATGAACTTGAAAATAGAAACATACCCAAGTCATAATCTGGTTTCTCGTATTGCGATTATTCTTTGCGAGATGCTTTCAAACCGCAACCAGTGTATCTTCATAGATCCTTACGCACTTGGCTGCTGCGTCTTTCCATCGTAATTTTCTGACCTCAAAATTGCCGTGGTTTGCTAACGTCTCTTGCAGCGGCGGATATTTCAATACCGCTATAATCTTGTTGGCAATCTCGGTGGTGTCCCAGAAGTCAACTTTCAGAGCATGAGTCAAAACTTCTGATACACCGCTTTGATTGCTTATTATCACGGGCACATCGTGGTTCAACGCCTCCAACGGTGCTATCCCAAACGGTTCCGATACTGAAGGCATCACGTACAGGTCGGCCATTTTATATATCTTTTGGACGTCTTCGCCGCGCAAAAAGCCGGTGAACAGAACCTTATGTCCGATGCCGAGTTCTGCCGCCATTTCAATCGACCGGTGCATCATATCGCCGGAGCCGACCATAACAAACTTCACGTCATCAATCATTTCCAGGACCTTCTTCGCTGCCTGGAGAAAATACTCCGGGCCTTTTTGCATTGTGATTCGGCCCAAAAACAGGACAATTTTCTCATTTGTGTTGATGCCGGTTTCGGCCAAAGACCAGTTACCGTTGCGCTCGACGCCATTATATACTACTTCCACTTTTTCACCGCTAATACCGTATCGGCTGATTATCGTACTGCGGGTATAATGGCTCACAGCGATTACTTTGTCTGCCCGCTCCATACCTTCACGCTCGATGTCGTAAATCATCTGGTTGACATGCTCGCCGCTGCGGTCGAATTCTGTCGAATGGACGTGCACAATCAGCGGTTTTTCACTTATAGCTGCTACTGCAATGCCCGCTGGATAAGTCATCCAGTCGTGGGCGTGGACAATGTCAATCTGCTCATCTTTAGCCAATTCTGCGGCAACCGCAGCATAACGATGGACCTCACTGTACATATCTCTGCTGTAGTCATCACCGGCGTTGAGCTGGCTGGATACGCTGATGGTGCCGCCGTGCATTTTTTGTTTTTGTCGCAAAGTTTCTTCGATACGCCGACGGTAAACATCCGGTGTTGAATATGGCTCCAACGCTGAGTTGATTGCGTGAAATCTTACATTTTTCAGTCCACTGAACATAAAAGATGCAGCGGATGTCCAGGAGCTTGGGCTTAGCAGCCTAACATGAGTAGCATACCCGCTCTCGACCATTCTTGGCAGAACGAAGGTAACTTCCATCCCAAGCTGGTCCATCGCTTTGGTAAGCCCATAGCAGGCTGTACCCAGACCGCCGCTGATAAACGGTGGAAACTCCCAGCCTAACATGAAAATTCTCATCTGTCTCCCCATTGGTTTATTTTCATAATCGTTTATTCAGTAAGAAGTTACGGTAAACTTGCTCCTCAGCCCTACATTAACTATAACTATATACACGCTGCTCGGCTGCTTAGCAGGGCCGTCCAATATCAGTTAAGGCCATCATCGGCAAAAAGTTACACTATACTTAACCTTAAGCTGACACAAAATACGGTACTTACCACAATATCTACTATATAAATCGGTGTTTTCACGGGTATAAGTTAAAAAAATTTCCCCCAAAAATGCGAATTTTGACATTGATATGATATATTTTATAGGCCGATAGCTAATCAACAGACCGATTACTGCTATTTTCCTTTCGGCAGGCTCAAAACAGGCTGCGGTTCACAGATATTCTCATTATTGGGACTAAATTGGTCAGTTTTGAGTTTGAAAACGCTGTGAATTGCACATTCAGCCACTGTTTTTTAGTCGTAAGGTATGTGGTTGGACCTCTTAAGGCACCGATAAAATAAGCCGTTCCGCTCTCGAAAAAAGCGGAATGGCTTATTTCAAATAACGCTGCTGCAAACGTAAGATGTGTAGCCAAAAGATGTTAGAGAACAACGTATTTTCCTGTTAGAAATAAACACCCAGAAAGGCTTCTAACGGGGGCCTACAGATCATGTGGCTTGACTGTGCTGCGACGATTGGCTTGGGTTCGGGCTATGGCAGCGTCAAGCATAGAATAGACCTTATCACTGAGTGCCCCGAGGGCGTCGGATGAGGTCATCATCTTTTTGCTTTTGATGTAGGCCTTAACTTTGCTGGCTACAACCAAGGATTCTTTGTTTGCCATTCTAAAAACTCCCTGTCAAAAGGTTAAATTGTAATTACTCCGGCACTAAATCCTTAAGTCCGGAACACCATTTAGCGTTGTTATTACATACTATCGGCAGAGTTTGCAACAAAAAAATACCCTCAAAAGGTAATTTTTTACAATAATGACCCGGGTAGTTAAAAATTTGTCCCGGCAGCCGGAATCCACAAATCAAAGTTTTTTTTATATGTTCGTAATTTTTGATGATTTATGGAGTCTAATTTGACGAAAACACCCCAAGGAGAGGGATGAGAGGTTTTTGGAAACCTAATCCCGGCGCACCGGAATAGATTAAGAGGGGATACTAAACGCTGAAAGGGGCATTAGGACCCGGGTTTGTTTTGGAGGAATAAAATGGCAAAGCGCTCTAAAAAAGGCCATAGATCGCAGGCCAAAATGCAGGGGTACGTTGTTGTTACCTTCGCCGAAAATTTGGAGCTGGCCAGAGAGTACAAAACTCTGCTGGAAGTTAATGATGTCTCTGCCATAATAAATGAGCAGGAAGAGCAACCATTAGGTTCCAACGAAATCGCCGTAATGGTTCCCGAAGATTTTCTTGATGAAGCACACGTTATAATCGAGTCGCAGAACGCCTATGATGATTTCTATGATTACTCATTGGAAAACGAAGAGAAGGACGATTTCGACGATGAGCTGTTTGAAGAGGACTTTTAGTCTTCTAATCGCTGGCGAATTCTCAAAGCCGAACAGCGTATCGTAATTCGCCCCGGCGTAGTTATTAACTGTTTTTATATCCGCCAAACCAACAAACTGAAAAACACAGGGTTAATATAATGGATAAAGAACATATTCCAGAGCATCGCAAAGGCCGGGAACGCAGGAAAAGTGTTGTTGACAGGCGTTTGGGGCTGGACCGCAGGAGAGGACCGGGAAGACGGCTAACAGATGAACGAAAAGCCGCTGAACAAGGGCAGATGTCAGATGAGCAGTTTGAGTTTCTTTTAGCCATCGAAGAATATAAAAGAAAAAATACAAGACCCTTTCCAACCTGGACAGAGGTCCTTGAAGTTATAAAGGCGATGGGGTACCGAAAAGTCGCTGAGCCACAATCGCTTAAGCCCTTTATCAAAGAACCCGAACCTGACAAAGTCCCTTCGCAAACCTGACAAGCGGGAATTTCTTATTGTCATTCCGTACTTGATACGGAATCCAAAAATATTTAGCCCTGGGTTCCACCCAGGGTTTTCTGTTTAATCCCCAGGTTTTCTCTTGGGGGTTATGCCGTTATATTTAGCCCGCCGATTTACTCGGCGGGTTTCTTTTCAACCAAATTTATTTGGGGTGGTGTTTAGCCGTTGTCGGCACGACGACGAGTGGCAGCCTCAAGTGCAGTCCCTTGGGGACACCTTACGGCGCTTGGGGATAGCAACCTGAGCAAAGAAGGAAGTCCTAAGTTTCTACTCTTCTTCGATACCGGTAATTGTTGCATCCAGGCCCATAAGAACTGTTTTGACGGCGGGGTCGTTAATCAGCTCATTTCTTCTTTGGACGCTGGTCTTCGGCTGGTTCGCAGTTGGTCCGTCTTGTCTCTGCTCATCGGCAGCGGTTTCAAAATTCAATCTCACAGGCGCTGAGAGTTGCTCGCTCAATAAGGCCTGGATTTGCTCCTTTCGCCCGTTACTTTCGCACATTCTTTTTTGCATTTGAGCCGATGCACCGAACTCAAGCGTCAACACGCCATTCTCAAATTGAGTTGGCACAACAGAGCTTAACAGCCCGCCGGTACCCGGCCCGAGTTTGGCGGTAATAGCTCTCAAAACGCTTTGCCAATTGCTTTGTATCGAGTGTATGTCACTCAGTCCGGACAAATCAGACGGTTCGCTGGTTTGCGATTTCGTTGGCTGCTCTATGGCCTTGATGGGTATGTTATGGGTTACCGGTCGCTTTTTTTTTATGCCGGCAGATGCACCTGACTGCAATTGTGAAAGAAGCTCATCCACATTCAGGAAATGTTCGCTTAAGGCAAATCGCAACAGCGATGCTTCTAAAAGTGCACGGCTTGTATCGCTGTTTTTGATGGCCCATCGCAGCTTTTCCAGTGTCGAAATGTTGTAAACAAGTGCAGCAATATCAAATTTTTCAGCTAATTCGTTGGCTCGTTGTCGCTGCTGGTCGGTCAAAATCAAAAGTTTGCTCTCGGGCCCTGTGGATTTAACCACCATCAAATCCCGCATATAATCGATAAGCGAATCAACGACCTGGACCTCGCTTATGCCGGTACTGATTAAAGCCTCTACCGCGGCAAGTGTCTCTGCTGCATCGCTGTCGCCGATTTGACCGATGAGGTTCCAGATCTTTTCGCTGTTCGGGCAGCCTAAAAACTCCTCAACTAACCGGCTGCTCAGCGGTTCGATACCGGTGCTTATCATTCTATCTAACAAACTCAGGGCATCTCTCATCGAGCCGTTTGCCATTTTCGCCAATGGCAGGACCAAAT
>JAUWBX010000112.1 GCA_030609625.1 Phycisphaerae bacterium | reverse complement strand
ATAATGTTTGATTGTTACCGCGTCACTCGTTATAATGCTCCGAAGCGGGTTACAAGCCATAAGTCCGGTTAATGTAAAAGGAGTTCACATAATGGCCAAAAAAAAGAAAAAGAAAAAAAAGCTCATCAAGGGTTTATGGTCGAAGAGCGAGCTGAATCTGCTCAAGAAACTTTTCCAAAATAATCCCACTGCCCAAATAGCAGCAAAGCTGGGACGGACGAACGATGCGGTAAAAAAGAAGGCCTCCAGAATGGGATTACGCAAGTCAAAGAAATACCTAAAGACCCTTGGCAGAGCGTAAACTGTAAAAGCCGTTTCTTCAGAAACAGATGAGGATATAGTCGTCTATCTTTGCCCTGCGGGGAATTTCTGCAACCGCCGAACACCTTACAAAATGGGAGATTCCAAACGGGCTTTGTAGTTGCTGTTTCATTTAGAGCCTATCCGAATAACCCTTCATCCTTTGTCATTCCTTCGACAAGCTCAGGAGGGACTCTGAGGTGAAGCCGAAGAATCTGGCCAACGAAGAGTCCCGATACATCAGGATTCACTTCGCTGCGCTCCGTTCAGACCTGTCCTTGAGCAAAGCGAAGGAATGACAGGCGAGAGCAAATTCCGATGTATCGGGATTCGGATAGGCTCTTAGTTTTTAGCTGAGTATGTGCCTTTGCGCCGATAGTGTATAAGTTACAATATCAGGAGCTTAATGATGAATTCAAGGAAAGAAAGGTTCTTCGGCAAGTTCTCAAATCGGGCGAACAAACTGTTGACAAGAGATTACCGCAAGCCGTTCGTTGTACCAGAGCGAGTCTGATTATAATCGCCAGGCCTGAAAAAAAATCAGATAAATCTATCTGAGAATCTACTCGCTTAGCGTTGGAGAATAGGCTGCAACTTATATTGTCGCGCCTGGTTCCCACGCTCGCCCTGGGAATTCATCCTTAAAGCCTCAAAAAACCAAGCATCTAATCGCCTAATAATTTAACACTATATAAATTTTGGTATAATTACAACAAACTTTATTCCAGATTGTATTACTTCTAAATTTCTTTTCTTTTTCTCTCTTATTTGCCTCAGATTTCTACTACAATTTTCCCTTTTTCAGCCTTATACTTTTCGCTTACACTTTTTCTTTGCTAATGTTCCACGTGAAACATTCCTTCTTGAACTTGAACAACCTGAGTCATCAAACCCCATTGCAAATCTACCCATAGAAAACTAACGGATGAGAGCCAAAAACATTTAATCAACAAGCTCTTTAACGTTTCTTACTTTCTTGCCCCACACCATCTAATCTTAGGCTCTCACTTAGTTATTGACGGCGACTACTATAATCGTTTGGGCAGCGACAGATTAGCAAGCAAATTGTATGTGTTTAGCCAGACAACTGAATCAGAAGTTTCCACCGTTAGGTGTCCGCCGCAAGGCGTCCCTTTCGGGACTGCGGACTGACGTGGCACGGGCTTCGGAGCCCCGCCGTAAAGCGTCCTGTGGAGTGAAAACACGGCCAAGCTCGCCCGCCGGTGGCCAGGGATGGACGTGCCACCAAGAAATCAACAGCGGCTAAACACATACAGCAAATTTGATCTTCACGAAAACAATTATCTCTTGCTTATCATTCATTCTTCACTATTGTTTCACGTGAAACATTTTTTACAAAAAATACTTTTTTACCTGGCAAAACTACAGGATTTTTAGTAAAAAACCCGAAATACTATTGGGGTCAATAATCTTGATTCTCTTGGAATAGTGTAAAGTACCTAAAGTGCCTAAAATGTTCATGGCCATCGTTTAAGTAAGGTTGTTGCCGGCGCGCCGGGACTCGTATCGATGCTCGTCATAGAAGCTTGACCCGCCAACGGCGGGTTTCAATCGGAACCCAGCGTTGCTGGGTCGCTTTTCTTCGAGCATCCAACGTCGAGCTTCCAGTCCGATACCAGCTTCGACACCGACAAACAAGCTTCTACAACTGGGCAACTTTAGCTCACTTTAGACACTTTAGGCACTTTTCTAATAAATTATTAAACAATTGACTAATCAACTAATTTTGTGAAGGAGCATGTATATGACCCCAAAAAAAGAAAAACCAAAACGTCTCGGCAGAGGGCTTCAGTCATTATTGAGTCCGATAATATCCATACCTACCGAAGCGAAAGAGCTATTATCTGCCCCGCCTGAAGAATCTAACTTCCCGCCAGACAAAGAGTTACGCGATTCCTTGCAGGAACTCAGCATTGATGCTATATCGCCGAATCCTTATCAGCCACGAAATGTGTGGGATGAACAGGAATTAGCAGATTTAGCTGAGTCTATCAGGGCCAACGGTGTTATCCAGCCGATTATTGTCCGCCCTTCCGGGTCGCGATTTCAGCTAATTGCCGGGGAGCGCCGATTCCGAGCTGCTCAATTAGCATCCATGACAACCATACCCGCCCTGGTTCGCCCCGCAAGCGATAAGCAATTACTCGAATGGTCATTGGTTGAGAACATACAACGAGTAGATCTCAATCCCATAGAGCGCGCAAAGGCCTATCAGGATTATCTAAGCACCTTCTCTCTGACTCAGTCGCAGGGGGCTGAACGACTTGGCGAAGACCGCTCTGTCGTTGCTAACTACTTGCGGCTACTGGACTTACCGCAGGAAATCAAGCAAATGTTAGCTGATGGTCAGCTTACTATGGGCCACGCCCGTGCGATACTTGCGCTGCCGACCGATGAGCTACGCCGCAAGTTAGCCAATCGAGCATTAGTAGGTCGGCTAAGTGTTCGTGAAGTTGAAAGACTGGTACGAAGGTATCTTACCGGCACCAGTCAGGCCAAGACGACAGTTCGCTCGAAGCCGCCCCACATCCTGGACCTGGAAAGAAAACTCAGCAGCCAGCTCGCCACAAAGGTAAACATTGAGACCCGAAAAAACGGGCAAAGAGGCAGGATAATTATCGAATTCTACTCTCTGGACGAATTCGACAACATCACAGAAAGAATCGACCTGGCCTGTGGAGAAAGTGAATTAGTTAATTAGTGAATTAGCTGATTAGTTAATGACGGAGCGGAAAAAAACTGAATTTCCGCAATTTTAATATTAAAAAACGGGTAAATTGGTGTATAATTAGAGTATAGTACAGAATGGCCGGGCAGGATCCTGCCTACAATTTTGTTAAATCCGAATATCGAAATCCGAAATACGAAACAAATTTAAAATTCAAATGCTCAAATTTTCAAAACCTCTTGTTTTGGTAATTAGAATTTCGGTCATTTGACATTGTTTCGTGCTTCGAATTTCGTATTTCGTGCTTATTTCGGAGGATATATTATGAAACGTCTTATCATTTCAATATCAGTTATATTTTCCCTCGCATCTTTCAGCCTTGTGCCAGCCTTGGCTGAGGAATCCGACACCACACAAACTAATTATGTCGCTGAGCTAAATAAAATCGGAATGGCCGGGCGGCCTGAAAGCGACAATGCGGCACCTTACTACCAAAAGGCAATAGAATTATTCGTCAAACAGCCCGAGGGCTTAAAGGTACCAACAAGGAGCTGGCCAAAAGAACTGCCTGGGCAAGAACAAGCGTTGTTAAGAAAATGGGTGCAGGACAATAACAGGGCGTTTGAGCAACTGCAGCTTGGCAGTCAGAAACCATATTGCTGGTTCAAACATACCGGCCAGACACTACAGAAGGTTGAAATGCCCCAATTATACACCAGAAGGCAATTAGCTCTCGCCTTACAGGCTCGGGCAAAGCTACAGGCCGAAGATGGCAATATCACGAATGCTCTTAACGATATAGTTACCCTGTATACATTTGGGGCACACATTGCAGATGGGCCGAAATTTTTAGTAGAGAAATTAGTGGGGATTGCTATAAAGACCTTGCCTATAAGGACTGCGTTTAACATCCTCGATAAAAAAATGGTTGACGCCAGTTTGATGAAAAGTCTGGAGGACAGATTAAAGCAGCACGTGACAGATTACAATGAGCCGTTTGATATTCGCAGCGAAAAACTTTCTCTGCAGGAACAAGTAGAAACAGACCCAAAATACCGCTTCTTTAAGCCGTATTTAAACAGCACACTCGAATATTACGACACGATAGCGGCAAAAAATACCTGGCAGTTACACAATGAAAAAACACAATCTATAACCGAGGATAATCCCTTGATAGAAACGGCCGGGTCCGGAATTCCCAGTGTAATAGAGATTGAACATCGCACCAGGGCAGATGAACAGGCCTTAATAACAACGCTTGCGCTCCTGCGATACAATGCTGACAGCAGCGGATATCCTGGTGCGCTTCCACAGCTTGTTTCAGCCGGCTATATTAAGGAATTGCCGATAGACCCATTCAGTAATAATCCTCTTGTCTATAAGCGAACAAGAGATAGCTTTACACTCTACAGTTTCGGAGCGGACTTCGATGATGACGGGGGCCTGCACAGCAAATGGGGCAGCGGAGAACAGGGCGGCGATCAGGTCTTCTGGCCTCTTGAACGAACACAAATGGCTGAAAGGCCGTCAGGTAGGGAAAGGCCCTTCGCTCGGACAGAAAGCCCTCAACGCAGAGCCACTACTTTTGCAAGATCGTCAGCCCAGCCATATCTAATCGATGACGAGAAAGAGGAAGAGTATGTGCCGGCTCGACCAAGGCCAGGGCGGCAGAAACCAGCCAAAACACTGCACGATGCTGCGCGTGATGGTGATGTTGACCAGGTGAAGTTACTCCTTTCAAAGGGCGCTGATGTAAATGAAAAAAACAGGATGAACTGGACACCGCTGCACACGGCGGTTCAGAACCGCAAGCAGGAGGTCATTGAACTTCTTATTGCCAAAGGCGCCGATGTCAATGCAAAGAACAATCGTGGGCAGACGCCTCTGATGGCTGCGATATATATCGGCCAAAAGGATGCTGTGGAGCTGCTAATCGCAAAGGGGGCCGATGTCAACATTATGGGCAGTCGGGGCGATAACGCCCTGTCGTTAGCGAACAAGAGAAGGAATACGGAAATCGTTGATTTGCTGCTCAAGCACGGCGCCAAAGAGCCGAGCCCCCAAGACTTGATGGGAGACAGGTATTATGAAGAGGGCAATTCATATCCGGGTTATGAGGAGCAAGGCACAATTCGGCGCGGAACCGGAGCCATCAGGGGTACCAGAACCGTTAGTCAATCGCCTGTTCAGATAGATATCCTTGCCGACCCGAACGGGATTAAAGCCAGGGTCAAGACGTTAGGCCTGGAGAAAGCATTGGAGGAGATAGCCGGCAAAAGCCAAAATGAGATGCGTCAGTGGCAGCAGAAAAGATATGACAACAGAACATTATTGATAAGAACTGTACAAAAGCAATTCGAGGATGAGGTTGGTTTAATACGAAAGGTCGCTGTTGAAGAAAAAGCGAAAAAGACAACAGAGACGATTGACAGTACGTTGTCCGGAAGACAGGAGCGGCTCAAAAAGGTCAGCAAAGAGCTCCTGGCGCAGAAAAGAGAGTTGAGACAAACGCAGCCCGCCCGTGGCCGCGGCCGAGCCCGAACCTCCGGCAGAAGCACGGGAGGGAGAGGCCGATACCCACAGAGAGGACAGCAATACGGAGGAGATACAGCAGAGTCGCTTTATGGTCGCGGCGACGTTATGCCCGGAACGAGCAGGTACCAAAACGCAAGGGGACCAACTGAGCAGGCTGACATAGAAACTCAAAACGAGATACGTCAGTGGCTCCAGACAAACATTGATAACAAAGGAGATTTGGCTGAGGCTGTACACGAGCAAATTTGGGTAGAGATTAGTTCCATACGAAATGTTGCTGTTAAAGAAGAAGCGAAAAAAACAACGGCAGCAATTGACGGATTGCTGCTGTACAGGCAAACGCGGTTCGAGGCCTTTATCAGAAAAATGGAAGAAGAAAGGCAAGCACTACAACTGACCCAGGACCCGCGCATCCGCGGCAGAGGCAGGTATCCGCAGGATGGCCAGATGCAACAGGAGATTCAGCCCAGGACTCGGGGCCGGCGACGCTGACAAGGATGGCAAAACAATTAGCTTCAAAAGTCGCGATAGTAACAGGGGCCAGTAGGGGAATTGGCAGAGCCATTAGTATTGCATTGGCACAAGAGGCCGCAACGGTCGTCTTGGCTGCACGCTCAATTCAAAAATTGCAGGAAACCGCTGACCAGGTAACAAAGGCCGGCGGAAGAGCAGAAATTGTCGTTACCGAGCTTACCGAAGAAGAATCCATCAAGAACCTCGTTAAAGTAACCCATGAGAAATTCAGCCGACTCGATATACTTGTCAATAACGCAGGCGTTACTCACTCAGCAAAGTTAGAAGAGACCACAACCGAAGACTGGGAACGCTGTATGCAGGTAAATGTCCGTGCACCATTTATCCTTTGCAGAGAGGCCCTGGGGCTGTTAAAAAAATCGCAAGCGGGATACATTATCAACATCGCATCAGTCGTAGGGGTCAAAGGTTATCCGCTTCAAAGCGCCTATACGTCCTCCAAGCATGCCCTCCGCGGGATGACAATATCGTTAGCTGAGGAGCTCAAAGGCTCGAACATCCGTGTGCATTTGCTATGTCCGGGCGGCGTGGATACCGAGCTGGTCCAAAAAGTTCGGCCGGATATAAAAAGGGATGAGCTTATGCAGCCGGAAGAAATCGCCGAGCTGGTCCTCTACCTCGTTACGCACAAAGGCAATGCCGTT
>JAUWBX010000104.1 GCA_030609625.1 Phycisphaerae bacterium | reverse complement strand
AGGCGGATTGCAAATGAACGTAAATCTATATAATACAACGGATTATGAAAATAAATGGCAGCGGAGAGTCCGAAAAAACAAACCCAATTCAAACCCAAACAAAGCCAATCTCCGAAAGGCCCAAATGAATGTAAACTCACTTATAATAAAGGATTACAGAAAAAACGACGATTTCGCAGTCCAAAAAAACAAAGCCAATTCAAAGCCAATTTCCGAAAAGCCCAAAATGAACGTAAACTTATATATTCTAAAGGATTATGAAAATGAAACCGCCTTCAGGCTCCAAAAAAACAAAGCCAAAACAAACCCAATCTTGTCCACCGTAGGCCAATTTCAAACGTCCGCCCTACATGACTACCTGTGCTTTCTGTATATCTGCGTGATAGCTCTGGATGGACTTGACCTGTCCGTGCTTCTTTTGGAAGGCGGCTATGCCCTTTACCGTCGCAGCGGCGGCAGCTACGGTCGTAATGTAAGGTATTTTGTATTTGATGGCCGCTTTACGAATATAGGAATCATCATGTTTACTTTGCTTGCCGCTCGGCGTATTTACAACAAGCTGTATTTCTTTATTTTTTATACTATCAAGAATATTCGGCCTTCCTTCGGGCATTTTAAGAATACTTTCCGATTCTATTCCATTGTCGGACAGAAATTTACAGGTCCCTTTGGTAGCTTTAATATTAAAGCCGATATCTTTAAACTGTTTTGCCACCGGCAGTACGAAAAGCTTGTCTTCCTCTGAAATGGTAATCAGGACGGTCCCCTCTGAGGGCAGCGGCAGTTGTGTTGCCTCCTGGGCCTTATAAAAGGCAAGTCCGAACGAATCGGCCATGCCGAGGACTTCGCCGGTCGAGCGCATTTCAGGGCCTAAAAGAGGGTCAACTTCATGGAACATATTAAAGGGAAATACAGCTTCCTTGACGCCGAAATGAGGTATGGACAATCTCTCCAATTCCATATCCGAAATGCGTTTGCCGAGCATAAGCTGCGTGGCAATACGTACCATTGAAATACCGCAAACCTTGGAGACCAGCGGAACAGTCCTTGAGGCGCGCGGATTTGCCTCAAGAATATAAACAACGTCATTGGCAATGGCATACTGGATGTTCATCAGGCCGACTACGTTAAACTCAATGGCGATTTTCCGGTTATATTCATAGATTGTTTTGAGATGCTTTTCGGGAATACTAACAGGCGGAAGCACGCAAGCCGAATCACCTGAATGGATGCCCGCAAGCTCAATATGCTCCATAATCGCAGGGACAAAAGCGTCCGTGCCGTCGGCAATGGCATCCGCTTCGACTTCGATAGCGTTTTCCAAAAACTTATCAATTAAGATAGGTCTTTGGGGTGAGACATCCGTGGCCCTTGACATATAAAACTTCAGCATCTCTTCATCGTGGACGACCTCCATCGCCCTGCCCCCAAGGACATAGGAAGGCCTGACCATTAACGGGTAGCCGATTTTATCTGCAATTTTAAGTGCCTCATCGAGGGTACTTGCCATTCCGGACTCCGGCTGTGGGATGCCGAGCTTTTTCATTAACTTGCGGAACCTGTCCCTGTCTTCGGCAAGGTCAATCTTTTCCGGTGAGGTGCCGATAATTTTTACGCCGGCGTCTTCCAGCTCTCCGGCGATATTGAGAGGTGTCTGACCGCCGAACTGGACAATAACACCTTCGGGCTTTTCCTTATTATAAATACTTAAGACATCTTCCACGGTGAGCGGCTCAAAATACAGCTTGTCCGAGGTGTCATAATCCGTGGAAACAGTCTCCGGATTACAGTTGACCATAATGGTTTCATAACCCTCTTCTCGAAGTGCAAACGCGGCGTGGACACAACAATAGTCAAATTCAATGCCCTGGCCGATACGATTGGGACCGCCGCCGAGTACCATTATCTTGCGTTTGTTGCTAACTTCGACTTTATTCGGGGCATTATAAGTTGAGAAATAATAGGCGGCATTTTCCACGCCGCTTACAGGAACAGGCTCCCAGGCCTCGACAACATTAAGGGCGATGCGTCTTTTCCTGAGCTGCTCTTCCGGAACATTCAGGAGCTGGGCAAGGTACTTGTCTGCAAATCCGTCCTTTTTCGCCCGGATTAGGAGGTCGTCCGGCAATTTTTTGCTTTTGTATTTTAAGATTTCTTCCTCAAGCTCCACCAGCTCTTTCATCTGCTCGATAAACCAGTGTTTTATATAGGTCTTTTCAAAAAGCGTATCAATACTGATGCCTTTGCGCAAGGCCTCGTACATAATAAACTGGCGTTCACTCGTGGGTTCTTTTAGAAGCTCCAAAAGCTCATCAGGTGATTTTCTATTAAAATCCTTGGCAAAGCCGAGCCCATAACGGTTAATTTCAAGAGACCGAATAGACTTTTGAAAAGCTTCCTTGTAGTTCTTGCCAATGCTCATGACCTCTCCGACGGCGCGCATTTGCGTGCCCAGCTTGTCTTCGATGCCACTGAATTTTTCAAAGGCCCAGCGGGCAAACTTCACAACTACATATTCTCCTGAGGGCGTATATTTTTCCAGTGTGCCGTCACGCCAATAGGGAATCTCATCCATAGTCAAGCCGCCTGCTAACAAGGAGGAAACCATCGCGATAGGGAAACCGGTTGCTTTGGAAGCAAGCGCCGATGAACGTGAAGTTCTCGGGTTAATTTCAATGACGACGACCTGGTCGGTTTTTGGGTCGTGAGCAAACTGAACGTTGGTTCCTCCGATGACGCCGATGGCTTCGACAATATCATAAGAATGCTTTTGAAGACGCTTCTGAAGCTCAGGATTTATGGTCAACATAGGAGCGGTGCAATACGAATCTCCCGTATGAACACCCATAGCATCAACATTCTCAATAAAGCACACTGTGATCATCTGATTCTTGGCATCTCGAACAACCTCAAGCTCCAATTCTTCCCATCCGAGTACAGATTCCTCGACAAGTACCTGCCCGACAAGACTGTAAGAGAGGCCTCTACTGACAACAGTACGGAACTCCTCAATGTTGTAAACCAGACCGCCGCCCGTTCCGCCCATTGTATAAGCAGGACGTATAACGCAGGGTAAGCCGATATTCTCAAGCGATTTTTCAGCTTCCTCAAGACTATTTGCAATCTCACTTCTCGGCATCTCAATACCCAGTTGATTCATCGTATCCTTGAATGCCTGGCGGTCTTCTCCCCGCTCTATGGCGTCAATCTTAACACCTACAACCTGGACGCCGTATTTTTTTAGGATACCCCTGCGTGATAATTCCGCAGAAAGGTTAAGGGCTGTTTGTCCACCGAGATTGGGCAGGAGCGCATCCGGTTTCTCTTTTGCAATAATCTGCTCTATGGTTTTGACATTAAGCGGCTCAATATACGTTGCATCGGCCATACCTGGGTCGGTCATGATGGTTGCCGGGTTGGAATTGACAAGCACGATTTTGTAACCCAGTTTTCGAAGGGCCTTGCACGCTTGCGTGCCTGAATAATCAAATTCACAGGCCTGGCCAATAATAATCGGGCCTGAGCCAATAATCAGTACCTTATGAATATCTTCGCGTTTTGGCATTATTGAACCTCGTTTCTTGAACCTCGATTCTCGATACTCGACGAACATCAATGTCTTATATTTTGAGCGGATTGTATCGAAGCAGGTATGAACTGTCAATAGATGAAGTTAGTTGAGGTGTTTTTTGTATAAAACCAGGGACAGTCCCGCAGGGCAAGGTATTCCTGGGTCCGGAATGCTCTAAAAACCTGGTATCACAGTTGGAGCAACATAATGATGCCGGGAATTTGGACCAGTCTATAAGCAGAAGACAAAAGTCGGAAGTCAAAAGTCTGTCTTCTGTCCTCCGTCTTCTGTCATCTGTCATCTGTCATCTGTCATCTGTCTTCTGAGGTGGCAACTGGGCTTTCCGAATGACAAACCCAGGAATATCCTGGTTAAACAGACCTATGATACAGACGAAAATCTCATTGAAACAGTTGGAGTGCAATACGATACAGGTAGGGGTATTCTGTGGTTAGATAATTACAGTCTCACTAACATTAGTCAAGATGTGAAAAATAACAGCTACAGAAACTTCACGGAGGAATCAATATTGTCAAAGGAAAAAAGTAAGTTTCCATCTACAATTTTCAAGGAAAATAATTATTAGAGTAAAAAAGCTTTTCCTCATCGGTATGTTTTTGTTGCTGATGATAAGTGTCTCACAGGCACAAGAAGTTGAGCAGACCGGACAGGGGCAGGATTTACTTGCCATGCCAATAATAAAAAGTTTGTTTTATGGTTTTGACATTTTGGATATCGGCCGTGGATTGGAAGGGAAGATAGCTATCGAGTTGAGCGGTACGTTTACAAGCAAGCACATGTTGTGTGGTATGGATATGCTGGATGACCACGGTGCCTTTCTCCCTGTGGGAACTATCATCTTCGGTGACTCTGGCTTTACCACAAAGATTATAGATGTCTATCCATTATCGGGTGGCTTTGAGAGGTCAGTCGAGCGGAATTATGCCGGTTTCTACACGGGAGATCTTCTGGAAGGTACACCTTGGGCCACCAGCTTTAGCCTAAATTACTTCTATTTTGGCAAGCCGAAGATACCAGGGCATAAGAATGATGCTCAGGAGATTGGTTCAACCTTTTTTGGGCCAAGGCTTTTTGCATTAGGTGATGGCTATATTACGCCGCGATATTATGTTGGTCATTTTGGTGCCAGTAAGAGCAACTCAAATATCAGGGGATGTGAAGGTTTCATTCATATTTTTGGTCTGGGATATGATTTTGAGATACCTGAGTTCTGGCCTGGAGGCGATAAACAAGCCTTCAGATTGTCTGGTGATATAACCTACAACGATGGTTATGCCAGTTCCGCTATAGACCATGATTGGTCTCATGCTGTCTTGAATATAACCACAAACGTCACAAAAGGAAAATTGACTATAACACCATCGCTTAGCTACCAAATATCAATGGAAGATACAGTCAATCCTGAGGATGAACTTTGGAGCAGTATAAATGTAACCTACAGGTTCTAAGAGTAGGTTATTGAAATAGAAGATAGGTCTCCGGTGACCTGTGCTGAAGTTGCTAAGTTGAAATTCGCTGAATGGAGATAATCAAAATGAAACTAACAATAACCAGAGTTTTCTGGCTGATGGGCTTTTGTCTTTTTAGCCTGATCGTTTGGACCGGTCGGCCAGCGTTAGCGGAAAATGAGAAAACCAAAATTCTCATTGGTGCACATCTCCCCCTTAGCGGAGCTGGCTCTTTAGTAGGGGCGGAGCAGAAGTGGGCTTATGACAGAGCTGTGGAGGACATTAACAAGGAGGGCGGTATCTATGTAAAGGAATACGACAGGAAACTTCCGGTGCGGCTCGTTGCGATAGATGATGAATCGGATCCTATAAAGGCAGCTGAAGCTGTTGAGCAACTGATTACACAAATAAAGGTCGACCTCATGTTGAGTGGCCAAGTGGGAGCAATGGGCGTGATTCCCGGAATGATTACAGCAGAGAAATATAAGACCTACTACCATGGCACGGTTATCTGGATTCCTGACTTCCTGAAGCATAACTTCCAATGGTGTACCATGTATTTCATTACTATAGAATCTATCGCCGCTGCGCCTTATAAAATTTGGAACTCCTTACCCGAGGACCAACGCCCTAAAAGACTAGCTCTCTTCGTGGAAGACAGCACTGATGGTAAACAAATAGGTGAGCTCTTGGTAGGACTTGCCGAAAAATATGGATATGAAATCGTTCTGCAAGAGTTTATGGAAATGGAGGCCAAGGATTACTCCTCACAGATTTTTGAAGCCAAGTCGATGGGCGTGGATGCGATTATTCTTTTTGCTAATGTGCCGGAAAGCGTAATACTGGTGCGTCAAATGAAGAAAAGGGGGTTCAGTGTTAAATTCTTTCAAGGTTTAAAAGGCACCTGGGCAACAGATTTCTATAAAGCTTTGGGAAAAGATGCTGACTATATTTTTTGCGACGGATTCTGGTCCGAGGATTATCCGTTCCCAAAAGCCAAGGAGTTGGGGAAGCGTTACTACAAAGAGTTCGGAAAACATTCAGTTGGCGCCGGAATGTATTATGCTGTTTGCCAGATCCTTTGGCAGGCCATTGAGAAGGCTGGGACATTGGATTCAGCTAAAGTTCGCCAAGCCGTATTAGACAACGAATTTAATACGGTAATGGGTAAAGTCGATTATGACGAAAAAGGGATTGCACTTTTTCCTACAGCGTGCTTCCAGTGGTGGAAGGGAAAGCAACGGATTATTTATCCCTTCGAGTATTCAAAGTTTAAAGTAAAGATTTCACCACCATGGGACAGGCGTTAGGAAAAGCTCATGTTAATGTGTAAAGGTAAGATTTTGATGAGATATGACTAAAAATTTAGACGGAACCGCCAAAGCAGGGACCTTCAAATGAAAAAATCACTAAAAAGCAAAGTTCTAATAGGTGTACCGGTGATATTTATTGCCGTTATGCTTGTTGTAGTGGTCGTCGTCTCGGCTATCCTTAGTAGGCAGAACCGAAAAGTAGCTAATACTTTAATTCAAAATACATTTAATATTGTCCGCTCCACTATATCAGAAAGGCAGGAAAAACTTCTGTTTGATTCCCATCAAATGACCTCGATAGATAATATGGGAATAAAGATAAAGTATATAACAGAAAGCAGTTCATATTTTGAATATGACACGCTGCGACCAACCTATATGAAAATAGCCAGTGTTATATATAGTATGAGCACAACTGCCAATATTTGGAAAGCCAATATTTATGACTTAGATGGCGATTTAATGGCTTTTACCATTATTGAGGAAGACGGAGGTACTTTGGGATGTGTCCATAATC
>JAUWBX010000033.1 GCA_030609625.1 Phycisphaerae bacterium | reverse complement strand
CCAAGCGAGCTTGGACACACTGGGCATACTGGCTGCAAATACAAGACCGGCTAACAATGTAAGCAGGCCGAGCAGCATAAGCTTGTTTCCCGGTGTACGCAAAAAGTAAACTATCAGGAAACTACAAAGCAAGTAAACAGCGGCCGAGAGCATAAAAACAGATGAACTACCACTTTCGGCTGCGGTTGCCAAGAGCATGTTTTCCATAGGAATTCTCTCCAAAAAGAAAGTAATTTAAGTTATTAAAGGGGCTCCCATTAACGTCAATTTATCCACATTTTCCTGTTTTTCTTGACCCACACCAGCGAACTGGTATGAAAAGGACAACTGTCTCGAGCATTTTACTGCCAATCCTTTTAACAAATGGCCAGACATTCTGAATTTAGGGTATCCAGTAACTGATGTCAACAATAAACTCCTCATAAGATACAAAAATTCATATCTCCGGCCATTTTCACTTGTCAAGGCCACAAAAAAATTAAGCAGTCGCCGCGGCGCCCAGCCAGGGCGGCTTTACGGTAATTCTCAAAAAATCTATCCTATCCCAAACAGCCATTTGACTATTATCACCAGAATAGCTGGGACATAAATGAATCCTGCGGTAACTATTCCAATAAAAATACAGGATGATTGCACTGATACCCTACGCCCTAACACTTTCAATGTAATTTCATGTTTTAGAATCGATTGTTGCTTAAAGCTAATCGGTTAGATATGATAAAAAGGTTGCCAGTGTTACACCGGTTGATATGCAGTTCACCACGTTCTATGAACGGTTTATCTGCTGGATTATGTAAAATGAGGGCAAAATATTAGCTATTAGTGGATAGTAGATATGGCAATTATACTTACCAGGGAATATCGATTTTGGCGCTACCGGGTTTTTGCGCTGTCGTGGCTGGCCTATGGAGGGTTTTATCTATGCCGTAAGAATTTCAGCATTGCCATGCCCTTGCTTAATAAAGATCTGGGATTTACAAAAGATAATTTCGCGATGCTTCTGTTCTTCTACGGTCTATTTTATGCGCTAGGCCAGTTTTACAATGGATTTTTATCCGACAAGTTCGGTCCTCGCCTGATTGTTGGCATCGGCTTGTTTCTGGCGGTATTGGCGAATATATTTATGGGTTTTGGCGCAGCACTACTGCTATTTGGTTTGTTGCTGTGTGTCAACGGAACTGGGCAATCGACAGGCTGGTCCGGGACCGTCAAGAATATGGCTCCCTGGTTTAGGCGTAAAGAACGGGGCGTGGTTATGTCCTGGTGGTCAACCTGTTATGTCATTGGTGCAATTGCAGCGACGGCCCTCGCAACATTTGTAGTAACACACCCATTGCTGCTGCAAGCGAGCGACCTGAAAGACCCGTCCGGTTTGGCAATTCAACTGCGAGATGAGCAAAATTCGCTCTCAAAATATCTTAGAGAACAATTTTCATCCGAAAGTCGGCGGTTGCTCAGCGCATATAACGGAACCGGCCCTGTTTCCGAAACGCTGCATCAGGCAATGATAACGGAATTAAACGCGGTGCTCCAGGGACCATGGCTTTACGACGAACAACGCTTCGCCGGCATCAAGCTTTCAGATGGGACCAGCACTAACATAGAGACTCTGCTTAAGGAAACATCTGAGGAGCGAAAAAAAGAACTGAAAGGCAGAAATCGCATTTACTTCAACAAGACCTTGTTGGAGGAGGCCTATCCACAGAAATTCAATTTGAAATGGCGTCGCAGTTTCTGGGTTCCGGCCGCTGTGCTGGTGCTTATAGCATTGTGTTTTATTAGTTTCACGCGTAATAAGCCTACCGACGTTGGCCTCCAGGAGATTGACGAGGAAGATTCCACCGATAGCGAATCGGTAGGGCGTGCAGGAATTAGTGCAGAGCTATCTTCAAGGGAGATTCTCGCTCTGGTTCTAAAAAATCCTGTGGTATGGCTAATCAGCGCTATGTATTTCTTTACTAAAATGGGGCGCTATGCTTTGCTTTTCTGGTTGCCATATTATATGGTGGAACATCTCGGCTACAACCTTGCGGAAGCGGGCTATACTTCGATTCTTTATGAAGCAGCCGGCTTTGCCGGTATAATTGCCGCCGGTTATGTTTCGGACAAACTTTTTCAGGCTCGGCGCATGCCTGTAGGAGCCCTGGGAATGTGGGGCTTAGCGATAGCTTGCTTTTTCCATCCTCAATTAGCTGCCTGGAGCCACCTTGGCAACGCAATCGGAATATCTCTGATGGGATTCTTTACCTATGGCCCTGATGCCTTGATGTCGGGCGCTGCAGCCATTGATGCGGGCTCACCAAAGGCAGCCGGATTAGCCGCCGGTGTCATTAACGGGGTCGGCTCCCTCGGGCAGATGATAGCGGGTCTCGTGGTAGCTTATATAACAATACAATTCGGTTGGGACACTCTGTTCTATTTCTTTGTTGTAATAGCCGCTATCGCAGGCTGCCTGCTCGCGGTAAAATGGAATTGGGTCCCTGAAGCTCACAAACCCCGGCGCGCCGGGGCTGAACGTAGTTAGGAGTCTATTTAGATGAAAACAAAAAAGCAGATTTCCGGTTGGAAAGACAAAATCCTCTTTACGCCGGGGCCTCTGACAACCAGTCAAACCGTTAAGCAAGCTATGCTGCGCGACTTGGGGTCTCGGGATTCTGAATTTATTGGGTCAGTGAAGGATATCAGGCACAAGCTGGTTGAACTCGGGCAAGCCGACACGGATGAGTACACAACTGTTCTTATGCAGGGCAGCGGTACGTTTGGCTTGGAAGCGGTCGTTTCATCTACAGTCCCGCCGGACGGTAAGCTGCTGGTGATTATCAATGGGGCGTATGGAAAACGACTTGTCAAAATCGCATCGATTCTTAAGATTGACACCGTAACACTCGAATATCCCGAAAACACAACACCGGACCTCCGGGAGATTGAAAATACGCTAAAGACAGACAAGGATATCACCAACGTCTCAGTTGTACATTGCGAAACGACTACAGGAATTATCAACCCTATCAGGGAAATCGGCGAATTTGTCGTAAAATCCGGCGCCAAGTATTTTGTCGATGCTATGAGCAGTTTTGGCGCGGTGCCGGTTAACCTTGCCGAGTGCAACATTGATTATCTTGTCTCCTCTGCCAATAAGTGTATTGAGGGCATGCCTGGTTTTTCATTTGTTTTATGCAAACTCAACTCGCTCAAAGAAACCGTCGGCTACGCACGCAGCTTGAGTTTTGACCTGCTTAGTCAGTATCAGGGCCTTGAGAAGAATGGTCAGTTTCGTTTTACACCACCCACCCACGTCCTGGCAGCCTTTCGGCAGGCCCTTGCAGAGTTGGAGGCCGAAGGTGGTGTCCCCGGCCGGGCTGAGCGTTACCGCAAAAACTATGAAACTCTCATTGCCGGTATGCGACAGATGGGATTTAGAGAATACATCAGACCCGAAGACCAGGGATATATTATCACTTCGTTCCTGTATCCGGATGACCCTAATTTTTCATTTGAAAAGTTCTATGAAAGTTTGAATCAAAAGGATTATGTAATTTACCCTGGTAAAGTCAGTGATGCCAACTGCTTCCGGATAGGTAATATCGGCCGAATCTTCGAAGCCGATATCAAAGCCCTTCTGGCCGCTATCCGGGAGACAATCGCTGAAATGGGTGTTAAACTTAAGTAAAGTACTCAACTTGACTGACTTTAAAACTGTCATGCTGAGCGAAGCGAAGCATCTGGCCTTAGAACAGGATTTTGTCCCGTTCCGAGTGTGAGATTCTTCGCGGAGTTTATCCTTGAGCAAAGCGAAAGGCTCAGAATGACAAGTTGCATATACTCTTGTCAAAGCTATACTTATGTAAAAACCAGTCAAGTTGAGTAAAGTAGCAAGTGATACAGATTGATTAGTACTGTGTTGGTTTAGAAGAGCCAGATGCGATTTGAAAAGAAAGATATCGACAGCCTACAGTCAGAAGGTGACCTGAATATCTCCCCGCGTCGCAAGGCCTGGTCGAAAAAGCATATCGACGCCGAGACTCAGCATTGGCTTGATTTGGATGCTAAGTATTTTTTGCATCAGTCGCTCTCGACTCCCTGTTTGAACGTCCTGTCTCATTGTGAAGGCATTAATCTTGAGGACTTTCAGGGCCGGAGTTTCCTGGACTTCCACGGCAACAACGTCCATCAGATTGGTTTTGCCAATCGACGGGTGATTGATGCTGTTAAGAATCAAATGGAAGAGCTTGCCTTCTGCACACGTCGCTATACCAATATCCCCGCGATAAGGCTCGCCGAAAAGCTGGCCCAATTAGCTCCGGGAAAATTGAACAAGGTCCTCTTTGCACCATCGGGAACAGCGGCTATTGGAATGGCCCTGAAACTGGCGCGGATGGCAACCGGCAAATTTAAGACGATTTCAATGTGGGATTCTTTTCACGGCGCCTCGCTCGATGCCATCTCTGTTGGTGGAGAGGCCATCTTTCGCAAGGATGCCGGACCGCTCCTGCCGGGTACCGAGCATGTCCCGCCACCGGACTGTTACCGGTGCCTTTGGGGATGCGATGAGGATAACTGCACTCTCAAGTGTGCTGACTACATCGAGTATGTCCTGGGTAAAGAGGGTGATGTTGGGGCCGTGATAGCAGAGACTGTGCGAAGCACCTCGGTTGTCCCTCCCGCTGGTTACTGGAAGAAAATTCGTGCAGCGTGCGATAAACATGGCGCACTGCTGATACTCGACGAAATACCCCACTGCCTCGGCCGTACAGGGAAAATGTTTACCTGCCAGCACTTTGAGGTTGTTCCGGATATGTTGGTGGTCGGCAAGGGTTTAGGCGGCGGAATATTTCCGTTGGCTGCACTTATAGCCCACCAGGATTTGGACATAATGCCGGACCGTGCCCTCGGCCATTATACCCATGAGAAGAATCCCGTTGCCTGTGCCGCGGCCATTGCGACAATCGAATGTCTGGAAGAAGAAAATCTGCCGGCGAATGCCGAAAAAATGGGTGATTATGCCATGAATCGCATGCGCAACATGATGCAACAACACAAAATAATCGGGGCCGTCAGAGGTCTTGGGCTGCTGATGGGGACCGAGCTGGTCAAAGACCGTCAAACAAAGGAACCGGCATCTGAAGAAGCCGAGCAGGTGATGTACAGCGCACTTAGCAAAGGGCTTAACTTTAAGGTAACAATGGGCAATATCATAACCCTGACGCCCCCATTAACGATTACAAAACAGGAAATGGACAGGGCCTTGAACATTTTGGATGAATGTCTTAAAGAGGTTGAAAGATAGTTATTCTAAAGGACTGTGTTTTTGAGTTTTAAGATGATAGGTTCGGTTGAACTTAATGAGGCCTGTGTGGGGATGAGCCGAAATCAGGGTAACGAACTGGCTAAAGAGCTGCTTAGCAAATATGAGAACAAATTAGAAAACGCCCCCGTTGACAAGAAGTATCAAGATTGTTACGATTTAGACACAGGTTTACCCTGTCAGGAATATATAGACCTCTATGGAGAGGTCAAAGAAGAACTGCAAACAATGGGATTCAATAGTAAACACAAAGATGATGCTAACTGATTGCGAGCTTCGATAAGGACATTACGGCACAAAACAAGCACCCCCGAAAAAAAACAATATTCTACAAAAGGACTTATTAAAAAACCGGAGCAAAACTGATGAACAGAAAACCACCGTTTAGAAGAAAAACAGCTATTTCGTACAAAACTGAAGAAAAAACAGTACTGCGTGGATACGATCTGAGCGAATTGGCGGAGAAGGGCTATTCCTTTTGTGATGCGATGTTCGTATTGTTTCAGAACAGGATACCTACTGAAAACGAAGATAAGATGCTCAAATATGAAATGGGTGTGTTCATGGAACATTCTATGTCACCATCTGCTGCTGCAGCGATAAGCGTTAGCACCGGCAGGCCGAATCTGCCCACTGCTGTGGCCGCTTCGATTATGACCTTCGGCGGGGTGCACGGACCGGGCGCTGCACACGGTTATATGATGAACAAGTACATCGAGAGGGCACGCGTGGAAGGAAAATCACTCGATGAAATGGCCAAGATACTGGTGGACGAGTACCTCGATAACAAAAGACCGGTTATGGGGCTGGGGCAGCCTCAACACGTTGACAGTGACCCCAGGGCAGAACCTATTCATGTAAAACAGGAGGAACTGGAAGTTGGCGGTGTGTATCTGGAGTTTCAAAGAGCAATCGAAAAACACTTCCATGCAAGGAGAAAAAGAGAAGGCAGGTCTTATGTGGGTGTTAATGTCGTAGGAGCAGGTAATACTGCTTTGTGTGATATAGGCTTTTCGCCAAATGCGGCCTGGTGTATCGGCAGCGTTTGTCGTGGCTTCAGTTGTTCGGTGCACGCTCTGTTCAATATGAAAAAAGGACGTGCATGGGGTGCTTCACGCAGAGAGCCTATGGTACAGATGATAGACCTCAGTATGATTGAGTATGCCGGCCCGGAAGACAGGATAGTTCCCAAACAAAAAGAAAGACAGGAATACGCCAAAAAACAAAAAGAACAAGGAGAATACAAGAAGTGGCTAATTTAAACGAAGAAAAGAAAAAGAGGAAAATCGGCAACTTAGGTGACGAGAAGATGCCCTACGATTACTACGAAAGGGAATACGGCACGGTACCGCCGGATACCAAAAGAAAGCCTTTTAGATGGGTCTCTGAAGTCGCATATAAGAATGTGCACCGTATAGTATCGAGGGGATATGATACCACCGAGCTTGTAGAAGAGGGCTACGGACTCGTAGATATCCTTTTCATAGATTTTCAGGCCAGAATACCGTTGCTCGAAGAAGAAAAGATGCTCAATTACGTGATGATTTTATCATTGGAAGATGGATTATCAATGCCGGCTGCGTTATCGAGAATTGTAGCTCAGTCCAAGACCTTTTTGACGCAGGCCTGCGGGGCTTCAATCCTGGCCTTCGGCCATGCTTATGGGGCATATTCGGCTTTTGGCAACAGACTCGAGCAATATCTCGAAAGAGGTGAAGAACAAGGTAAGACTATTGTTGAGATAGCTCAGCTTCTGGTAAAAGAAAATCTCAATGATGAGTCGTTGGGCGTCTCGGGATTGATGCTTAAAGACCCCGCAGCCAAGCGTATGATTGCAAGGGCCGAAAAACTTGGCGTTGCCGGCAAATACATTGTCTTTATAAAGGAAATTGTGAAAGCCGCGCAGGAAATCAGCCCTGAGCCTGTGGATTTGGATGTTCTTGGGGCTACGGGGGCCACAATGATGGATTTGGGATTCAGCTCGGAAGCGACCTGGGCCATCCTTGCGGTTACCCGCGCTTTTGCCGCGGGAGCACACTACATTGAGGAGTTGGAAAGAGAAAGCTACACACGATTAGGGCAGACTTTAAGCCCAAAAGAAGATTACGACGGCCCACCGGACCGGGCCGTACCGGTTCTCAACAATCGCGACAAAATCGCCAAACCAGCCCAGACCCATAATACCGAAGAATGGAAAAAAGCTTTCGATGAAAAGAAGAAGATTCACGGTAGTGGATTTGCCATCGGCGAAGAAATTGAAGACCCAAGTAAAAAAACCGGAATCAAAAAGGTTGGACGATGATTGTAGAAATATTCAATTGGCAGAAAATAGACTAATTTTGAATGGGACAATGGAGGCAGCGGAAAATTATGACAGATGATATAAAGGAAATGTACACCAGGGCCAAAAAAGCCTTTAAAGAAGTTGAATCATGGCCGCAAGAGAAGGTAGATGAAATGGTTGCCGCAGCAGGCTGGGAGTGGCAGAAGGAAGAAACAGCAATGGCACTGGCTCGATTAGCAGTAGATGAATCTAATATCGGCGTGTACGAAGATAAGGTGGCTAAAATTCAGAATAAAACCCGCGGTATTATGCGAGACCTGATTGGAGCAAAGACCTGCGGTCTGATAAGGGAAGATAAGCAAAAGGGATTGAAAATCTTTGCCAAGCCAATGGGTGTTATTGCCAATGTAGTCCCCTGCACGAATCCCGAATCGACAATCTGCTGCCTCGCACTGAGTACACTCAAAACCAGAAACGCAATGATTGTCTCACCTCACCCGAGAACTCAAGGCAGTTCTTATCTAACGATTGAGCACGGCAGAAAGGCGCTGCAAAAAGTCGGCGCCCCTGAAGACCTGCTGCAGTGTATCAAACAGACCAGCAAAGATAAAACTGTTGAGCTTATGAAAAGCTGTGATTTTGCTATTGCCACAGGCGGAGCGGCCCTGGTCAAGGTTGTTTATTCCGCCGGCAAGCCCTGCCACACTGTTGGCGCAGGCAACGTGGTCTCGATAATTGATGAAACGATTGATGTCCCTTCGACGGCAGCGAAAATCGTTAAGTCCAAAATAGCTAACAATTCGGCTTCTTGTTCTTCCGAAAACGCCGTTGCTATTCAGGAAACCATCTATGACGAAATGATAGAAGCCCTGAAAGACGAAGGCGGGTACCTGTGCGATAACCAGGAGCAGGAACGCCTCAGAAAATATATGTGGCCCGATGGAAGGATGCTCAACAGGGATATTGTGGCTAAGCCCGTTTGTTATATTGCTGAGCAGGCCAAAATCGACGTGCCCAAAAGCACACGTTTCCTGATGGTAATAGGCCAAAAAATAGGCCCTGAAGATCGATTCTCAGGGGAAAAAATTTCACTTGTTCTCACCGTCTGGAAATGGACTGATTTCACTGAGATGATTGAGCGAACGGCGAAAATCCTAAAATTCTCCGGCGAAGGACATTCGCTCTCCATTCACAGCTTAAACGAAGACCGACAGATAGAATTAGCTCTAAAGGCCAATGTTGGCAGGGTGAATTGCAATATGCCGCATGCTGCGGCCAACAGCGGTAGTTGGTTTAATGGTCAGCCGACCACAGACTCGCTTGGTGGTGGAACTTGGGCCGGAAATATGACCACTGACAATATTAACTGGAAACATTTCCTAAACTATACATGGCTGTCAACTCCAATTCCTGAACACATACCCACAGACGAGGAGCTCTTCGGTGATTATCTAAAGAAATGGGGAAGAGATTAATCCCTTCATCCCGGAGTAGTGGAGTAACGCTGTGAGACGAAAAAAGAACCGGATTTTTCTATGATAAAGGCGGTACTTTTCGATTTCGACCAGACTTTGGTGAATTCAAGCGACGGCTTTCGTTCTGCTGAAAAACAGGCACAGAAAAAAATCTTCGAGGACCTGGCCATAACTTCCTGGGACGATTTCCTCTCGAACTATCGCCGGCTTCGAAAACAATTTCATGCAGAATCAAATCTATCAAGAAAGTCACTTTGGGAGGAAGTCTATTGGCACTATTGCAAAGGGTGTGATTCATCCGTCCTTGAAAAGTGGGAAAATGACTACTGGGAAACGGTCAAGACCCATACAATGCTCTTTCCTGAAACTTTGAATGTATTAAAGAATCTTGCCGGTCGTTACAAACTGGCAGTTATTACCAACACACAAGCACAGGCCGGCCCACAAAAACACCGTCTGATTCAGATGCCACATCTCACAAAATATTTTGAGGTAGTAATTATTGCGGGCGAGGAGGATTTGTCCCCAAAACCGGACATCAGCGTTTTTCTGGTGTGTCTGGATGTTCTGGGCGTTGGTCGTACTGAAGCCGTTTACGTCGGCGATGACTGGCACACAGATATCTGTGGTGTGCTTGATGCGGGTTTTCAGCCAATTTGGATTAAGCACAGTTTGGTATCCCGGTCCTGGCCCGACAAGGAGACCTCAGTGCCCGTTATTACCAATCTTGACAGTCTGCTGGATATTGATAGTATCATATCCTGAATCCGGTTCGTCAGATATTTTCGGCCCCTTCTTGCTTGCGCAAGAAGGCAGGGGGGCAGACTTTACGCAAGCGGATGTCCTCGTTATAGTCAATGCTTGCCGAACCGCGAAAATCCGGT
>JAUWBX010000311.1 GCA_030609625.1 Phycisphaerae bacterium | reverse complement strand
AATTGGGACTGATGTCTTGATAAAGTCTCTCCGCGAAACCCCTTCTCTTTTTTCATTTGTCCTCTTGTTCATGAGTAATCCTTTCAATCAAAATTTGCTATTACTTTTTCAAAAATCAATCGACCGTTGTCATTCCTGCAGAAGCAGGAATCCAGATTATCGATGAGATTGGATTCCGCATCAAGTGCGGAATGACAAACATTCAAAGAAACTTGACAGAGCACTAATCACAAATTATTAAATAAGCGGCGTCTTGCCCGGAACCGAAACCGGCCTCACCGGCAAATCGCCGAACTCATATTTCCCAGGACTAAGGTCAAGCTTGGACGCATTCATCGCCCAGTCCCATTTCAGCGCCCGGCCGGTATATGCGCTCATCCTACCCATGATGGCATTCATGGTGCTCTCAGCCATCTGCTTTCCCTCGTTGATTGGGGAACCATCACGAATGCTCCTGATTAGGTCAGCCATCTCCTGGATATAGTGGTCGGGGTCGGAGCCTTCATACTTGAAAGGTCTCTCGCCAGTAATAATGCCCAGATCGACATCGGCTACGCCTTTGGTGCCCACAACACGTTCAGCAATCCTGTCGGTGCTGCCGGTGATCTGGCGGCACATACTCGATACGCGAACACCGTTCGGATACTCATACTCCACGGCGAAGTGGTCATAGATATTGCCCAGGTCTCGCACGGCCCGACCGCCCATACCCATGCACTGCACCGGATGCGCCTGGATTGCCCAGTTGAGGACGTCGAGATTGTGGACGTGCTGCTCGACAATATGATCACCACTGGTCCAGGTGAACCAAGGCCAGCTTCGGCACTGCCATTCCATACCATACAGCCGGTCAGTCTTCTCCCAGTATTTCCAGTAGCCTAACATATCGCTGCCATTCCAATAGCCCTGGGCCGCCACTATCTTCCCAATTTGACCGTCATGAATCCGCCGGATGGTCTCTTGGTATTTCTTGCTGTGTCGGCGCTGAGTGCCCGCGACCACTGATAGACGCTTTCGCTTGGCGAACTCCGCCGTCTGGATAACTGAACGAATCCCCTTCGGGTCCACCCCCCCCGGCTTTTCCATAAACACGTGCTTACCAGCTTCAACAGCCGCCCGGAAATGCTCCGCACGCCAGTGAGGCGGCGCCGTCAAAAGGACCATGTGCACATCGGTTTGCAATACTCTCTTATATGCGTCAAAACCCACAAAACGCTTGTTTCGAGCGACCTTCACAGCGGCGGGCACGTCCTTCCTGAACTTGTCGAGCGACTGCTGCAGGCGGTCTTCAAACAAGTCACCCATTGCCACAATCTCCACGCCCGGCGAGCTCTTAACGCAACTGACAATATCCCGGGTACCCTGCCCACCACAGCCGATAAGACCAACACGTATTTTGTCGGAACCAGCCGCAAAGATACGATTTGTACCTGATGCTAAAACAGCACCCGCCACCGCTGATGTCTTGATAAAATCCCTGCGAGTTAGCTCGCGATTTTTTCTGCTTCTCTTATTTCTCATAAATATCTCCTTTCGATTACCGGACCTTGCCCTTCTTCTGTTAGTCGAACACCCCTTCCAATACTACTCTGCGAAACAGGGCTTCGCTGCGTAGCACGAGCAGGCCGAAACGTATGTATCCTTATTAAAGCAACCCTGGGTAACACCCTCAAACCCTGGCCTGAACTCGCCGAAGGCTTGTTTGGGAGTACTAAAAATAACCTCTGTGCTCATAAGGATACTTGCAATCAAACACGCAGTCAAGCGCAATTTCGAGACCTATTGGTATGTCCAAGGAACATCGTATCCCCTTGATTTTGACTAAAGTCACCGGAATGTATAGACGAAAACGACTTCGTGTGCACTGTCATCTCTGATTGGCCTATACCATAGCAGAGAGGTCCTATAAAAACGGCATAAAAAATGAGAAGAACATTCCGCCAACATATCTGGATGGCCTTGTTTAACAAGAAAAAGGCCAACGCAATGGCCAAAATAGAAGAAAGGCTGAAGGCCGAATCCCAGGCAAGGGCCAAAGCAGAGCAAAGGCTAAGGGCGGAAATTGAGGCCAGGGCCTCGGCGGAACAAAAAGTGAAAGCCGAAGCAGAAAAGATGCTGCTCACGCAGTATCGCAGGTATAGTGTCATGGCAGAGAGGGCAGAGGCTCAGGCTAAAAAGGCCATAGCGGCAGCCGAGGCAAAAGCAGAAGAAAAAGTCCGGTCGTATGCCGCGGCACTAAACCAGGCAGAGGAAAAGTTAGCCAAAGCTGAAGAAATGGCAGAGACTGAGGCTCTAACCAGAGCAAAGGCAGCAGAAGAGGGCCTGAAGGCTGAAATCGAAGAACGACAAAGAGTCGAGGCCCAGGCTAAAGAGGCGATAGCGGCAGCCAAGGCAGAAGCAGAAGAAAAAATCCGGTCGTATGCCGCGGCACTAAACCAGGCAGAGGAAAAGTTAGCCAAAGCTGAAGAAAAGACAAAGTCTGAGGCTCTAACCAGAGCAAAGGCAGAAGAGGGCCTGCTCGCCTCGGCGAAAGCCGAAGCCGCAGCCGTGAAGGCCAAAATCGAAGAACGACAAAGCATCGAGGCTAAACCTCCACAGAAGATAAAGACTTTCAAGCGAATCCGCCGGTACGTTTTTCATCCAGGAGCTATAAAGAGGATATTTGCCTTGATTTCAGCATTAGTAATTCTCTCAGCTATAGCATTATTTGCAGTGAGCGCGCTCAGCGACCCGCCAGTGGCCGAGCCTGGTAGTGTAACGACACAGGAGGAGACACCGGTGCAGATTACCTTAATGGGAAGTGCTCCCGATGGAGAGCAGCTAACCTACAGTGTGATAACAGGTCCGTCCCACGGGAGCTTGAGCGGGACAGCGCCCAATATAACTTACACGCCAGCGTTGAACTACAACGGACCAGACAATTTCACATTCAGCGTCAACGACGGCAAGACTGATAGTGACCAGGTGATGATATCGGTTACAGTGCTGGCCGTAAACGATGCTCCTATAGCAAATCCCCAGTCTGAAACGACAAAAGTAAACAAATCCGTATCCGCTGCCTTGACAGGCAGTGATGTGGATGGCGAACCCTTAATGTTCATTATCTGCACAGAACCTGAGCACGGCATACTCACCTTCGACTCGAACTTCAATACCAACAGAAGGTTCATCTACACGCCCGAACCTTCCTTCACAGGTCAGGACATTTTCACTTTCAAGTTGAATGACGGCGAAGTGGACAGTGCCCCGGCAACGGTATCCATCAATGTCGCTCCGAATCTCCTCCCTGTGGCAAAGCCTCATTCAGTAACCACAACGGAGGATACGCCTGTAACGATTAGCCTGACGGGCAGTGACCCGGATTCAGACCCGTTGGCCTACAATACGGTAACGGGGCCATCCCACGGGAGCTTGAATGGGACAGCGCCAAACCTTACCTATACGCCCAACGCGAATTTCTGCGGGTCAGACAGCTTCACCTTCAAGGTCAACGACGGCACAGCGGACAGCACTCTTGCAACCGTGTCAATCACGGTCTCCCCGGTCAACGACCCGCCAGTGGCCAATGATGATACTGCGACTACCCAGGAGGACACGCCGATAGTAACCATTGATGCGCCGGCGAACGACACTGACATAGATAATGACACCCTTACGGTAACCGCTGTCCGCCAGGGCACCAATGGCTCGGTCACTATCAACCCCGACAGCACGCTGAGCTATAGCCCCCACGCGAACTTCTACGGCAGCGATGCATTCACATATACTATTAGCGACAACAAAGGCCTAACTGATACCGCTAAGGTGAATATTACGGTCAATATGGTAAACGATGCTCCGGTAATCACTTCAGCACCTGTAACCACAGCTACCGCCGGTGCGTTATATACATACGATGTTAACGCCGCAGACCCGGATGTAGGAGATACCTTAGCTTACTCCTTAACCACCAAACCTGATGATATGACCATCAATTCCGCTACCGGGTTGATACAATGGAAACCGACCCAAGCAGGGGATAATAAGGTGGTGGTCAAGGTCGCCGATGAGCGCCATGCCAGGCTTGTGAAACGCATAGGTGCCGATCGCGTTATCTTCCCGGAAAGGGACATGGCGATACGTCTGGTGGAAAACATCCTCTCCCCGGACATCTTCGATTTCATCGAAC
>JAUWBX010000402.1 GCA_030609625.1 Phycisphaerae bacterium | reverse complement strand
CAAATGCAAAAATCCCTATTGGCGAACCACCCCAGAAGCTCCAGCTTATTCCTGATAGGATTGCAATAATTACACCTAATCCTGCGCCGCTTGATATTCCGAGGATGTAAGGGTCGGCCAGAGGATTTCGTAAAATCGCCTGCAATACGACACCTGAGCAGGCTAAAGCTGCTCCTACCAGTGCGGCCAGAATCACTCGCGGTAATCTGATGCCGACGAGGATTTCGTAATCGATATTCTCACCCGGTTTTTGGCCCGGGCCGTGGAATACCCTTTCCAGAGAAATATTTTGTGTCCCAATCAAAGTGCATAAGCACATTACCACCACCAGTACCGCCAGGCAGATGGAAACTTTAATTGCCAGTTCTTTTGCTGTTAAAAATTCAGCCATTAACATCTCTAACCTGTTAAATAGTTCCTGTTGTGGAAACAGTATTTGTCATTCCCGCGAAACCTGTCCTGAGCAAGGCCGAAGGAGCGGGAATCCAGTTTTTTCGCTCTGGACCCCTGCTTTCGCAGGGGTGACATCGTCGGTTTTTGTTGTCAGCAGAGCCACGATTTCGTAGTTTTTGTTTTTATGAAGTTCGTAAAGGGCTAATGCGCTGTCTTTACCTCCACTCCATGAAACTATCACTTTTCCCTTCATATAATCTACCTGATTCGTCGTGTGGTTTCGTTGCTTTTTGTAGATGTATCCGGGTGTAAGCAGCGGCCGACTATTTCTACGCCCTGCGGCAATCTTGGTCCTAATCTTAACACAGTGTCCGAATTAACAACGTAAATTTTATTGTCCTTGACAGCCGGCAAACTTGCCCATTTGCTCCAAAAAACTTCTGCTTGTTGTTGCTGCTTGTTGATATCGGTTTTTCCCATCGCAGATTGGATTATTACTTCGGCATTACAGGCGAGAAGCTCTTCAGTGCCTATAGGTGGATATTGTTGAATAGTAGGGCCTATAGCATTTTCTCCGTCGAGAAGTTCGATAAGTTCGTTAATAAAGGTATTTCTACCGGCCACCCGTAAAGGTTCTGTCTGTATTACCCACAATACCTTTGGTCTGTTGGTTGAGCTATATTTCGATTTCAAATAGTTCAACTGACCGCTGATGTTTTCGGTGAGTTTGTCAGCACGCTGTTTGCAGCCTGTGGCGGTGCCGATTTTTTGAATTGCTGTGAGGAGTTCCTCTATCTTCTCTATCTTCAGAGCTAAAACCCGATAGCCCAGCCTGTTCAAACTATCAGCAACCCTCTTTTGCTGCTCAATCTGTAGCGTGACCACCAAATCCGGCTTAGCAGCTATCACTGCTTCGGTATCCGGCTGCCAAAAGGTTCCTACCTTTGTTTTTTTTTGCGCTGCCGGTGGATAATCACTATCAAGTGTTACACCGGCGATTTTATCGTCAAGCACGAGTGCAAAAAGTATTTCAGTTAGATTTGGAGCTAATGAGACGACCCTCTGCGGTTTATTCGGTTGGGCTTTTGAGCTTGCAGAAAAATCTCCGTTCGTACCGTCTAATGAGTTTAGCAGATTCTTATATCGGCTGAACACGATAAAGCCGGCTGCTCCTACTACGATTGCAAATATTAAAAATAGAAGTTTCTTCGACATTATGTTCGCTTAAATTGCTTTTCCAGTTCAGCTATCGAAAATTTTATCGTGGTGGGCCTGCCATGTGGACAGCGACTTGCGGACTCGGCGTTTTCTTTATCCAAAAGCAGTTGTTCTATTTCGCTCATCGTTAGTCTTTGCCCTGCCTTGATTGCCGCCTTACACGCAGCCATATTCAAAACCTCGTCGAGTAATCTTTCGCCGTCAAGCTTTACGTCCTTACGGTCGAGCAAGTCGATTAAATCCTGGACAAAATCGAGCGGGTCGGCCTTTGACAACAAGGTGGGGAAGGCCTGGACAGCCATAGTCTTGGGACCAAACGGGACAATTTCGATTCCTAATTTTTCGAGCAGTTCCGCATTGGTTTTAAGTGCATCGGAGCCAGAGGGGGTAACCTCAAAACTTTCAGGTATCAGCAATTTCTGCGATTCGAGTTTGCTTTTTCCACCGTCAGGTGTCCTGTGGAGTATTCGCCTGCTCAAACGCTCATATATTATCCGCTCGTGAAGCGCATGCTGGTCGATGATATCAAATCCATCATCAGTTTGTACGACGATAAAGCTGTCGTGTATTTGCAGAAATCTTCTTTGTCCCGGGCGAATCTCCGGCGCAGGTTGGCTCGTCTCGGCGAAGGCCCGAGCCGTAGCGGGGCCGATGCGGCTTTCGGGTATCTGTCCGGTAGAAGGGCGCAGCGCAACAAGGTGCTGTTTTGCCCCTGCTTGTTGCTGGCAGGGGTGTTCCTGGGTTTGGACCGGTCTGTGCTTTTTGAAAAATTCGGACATCGCATCAGCAATTGCCTGACTTCTATGGCCTGGGACAGAGCCGTCCTCTCTTCGAGGCGAACTTGTTGCTCTCGGCAGTTGTCCCTGCGTCTGGAGGTCTGTGCATAAAAGCTTTTCCCGAAGAGTCCCTAAGATTTGCGAATGAACTAAATTGGCGTTATAAAAACGCACTTCGCTCTTGGTGGGATGTACGTTCACGTCATAGTCTTCATAGGGCATTCGAATAAACAAAAAGACGACAGGGAATCTGTTAGGTTCCAATAAGCCGCGATACGCCTCTTTGATTGCATGCGAGATAAATTTGTCGCGGATGAATCGGCCGTTTAGAAATACATATTGAAACTTCCTGTTTGTTCTTGAAATGCTCGGTTTGCCCATCAGGGTCAGGATTTGAAATCCCTTTTCATTACTTTCGGTCTCAATCAGATTTTCAGAAATCCCGCTCGAAGGTATCGGGAACAGCTCGGCTATGCGCCGGCGAAGATTATCTTTGTCTGGCAGCCGATAAAGCTCTCTGCCATTATGTATCAGCGTCAAATCCAGGCTATCATTTGACAGTGCGATGCGTGTGAATTGCTCGGCGATGTGGCCCATTTCAGTGTTGGCGGTCCTGAGAAATTTCCGCCGGGCAGGTAATTTATAGAAAATATCTCTGACCTGGATTGTTGTGCCATAATCTGCACTGGCTGGGCTGATGCTGCCCTTGTTGCCGCAATCAATCTCAATGCAATTGGCGCCGGTTTGTTCTTTTCTTCTGCTTGTAGCTCTGACTTGTGCGACCGAGGCGATACTTGCTAATGCTTCTCCTCTAAAGCCAAGCGTCGATATACCCTGCAAATCTTTGCTGGTTTTTATTTTACTGGTGGTGTGTGGCTCAAATGCCCGGGCCAGGTCTTCACCGTCCATTCCGCAGCCGTTATCGGCAACCGACATCAGTTTTCGGCCTCCATCTTCAATGGACACCGTTATTTTTGTCGCGCCGGCATCGATACTGTTTTCCATCAGTTCCTTGACCACACTGGCAGGGCGCTCGATTACCT
>JAUWBX010000346.1 GCA_030609625.1 Phycisphaerae bacterium | reverse complement strand
ATGATTTCGTAGTCCGAATAAACAAACCCAATTTCTTCAAAGGGCAAAAATTGATGCAAAGTCTGTATTTACAAAGGATTATGAAGAATAATGCGGATATGGACTCCAAAAAAACAAACCCAAAACAAACCCAATCTGTCGACCTTAGTAAGCTTGTGCCCGCGAAGGCGGGTATCGTCCGTTTTCGGAATCAATTACTCACCGCCAGTGCCCGAGCTAACGTTACCGCCCAGCCGGCGGCAATAATAACTATCAGGGCTAAAATGATGTACCTTACCTTAACCTCCGCAAAAAAACGCTCTAAAAAGCGGAAATACACCCCAAAAACGGCTATAACAAAAGCCAAAAACGCTATAACCACCAGCACGCAACATAATAACGCACAGGCCGGCTGGATATATAACGCCTCGAAGATTTTACCCTGGGCGAAAGCGAGTGCCGCAGTAGTCATCCCGCACGTTGGACACGGCAGCCCGTATTTTTGCTGGAAACCGCAATACCCAAGCAGCCGGCCCATATTGACATTATAATGACCCGCAAGCGCAAAAATTCCGAAGAAACCAACCACCGCCAGGCAGATAATCGCCGCTGTAATTCGCTGGCGAGACGATGCTCGGCTAAAAATTTTCAGCTTATTTACCTGTTGGATTATTTGCATAACTACGTTAGAATAAAGCAACCGGGTAATTTTGTCAAGAAACGACCAACGCCCGTTAGTTATTAACAAAATACGAAGTATGCGATGTGAGATACGAATATGCAATTAGAGCAGAGAGATTTGAGCAGAATATTGGAAACAGCTATCGTGGCGGCACGCCTGGCAGGCCAACGCGCGATGGAAGAAATCAATTACATCAAGACTTCGGTCAAGAACGGCAACGAGCTGGTAACCCAGACCGACGTTCGATGCCAGAAGCTCATCATCGACCGAGTCAAGGAGAACTATCCCGACCACGGCTTTATCGCCGAGGAAGGTGACCAGGGTAAGATGTTTAAGCAATCTCCACGAGGCGACCAGCAGTTCTTCTGGGCCATCGACCCTATAGACGGAACAAACAATTATGCACATTGCATGCTATTATTTACCGTTAGTATAGCGGCAATATACCAGGGCGAACCAATTGTAGGTGTGATTTTCGAGCCGGCTACAGATTCAATGTTCACCGCCGTAAAAGGCGGCGAGGCACAATTGAACAGCAGGCGAATAACCGCAAGCGAAGAAACGATGGATAAATTTTCAAGCGTTGGTCTGGATAGTCATTTTGATAATGGCGTGCCGTCCTGGACATGTGAAATTATGCAGCGGACAAGATTCCGAAATTTAGGCACAACCGCCCTGCAGTTGGCATACGTGGCAAAGGGCGGCCTTATAGCTACCATTGCCTCCGACCCGAAGATATGGGACATAGCAGCCGGGACAGTAATCGCCGAGGCCGCCGGAGCTATCGTTACCGATTGGCAGGGAAAAAAAATCTTTCCCCTCGATTTGAAAAGCTATGAAGCCCAGCAATTTCAGGTGATAGCGTCTAACAAAAAAGTCCACCCCAAATTACTTGAACTTCTAAATGATTGACGACTTCCGAATACCGATTTTATCTGTTACTTTCCGCAGTTTTACGTGATGAGGCGGCTATCATTTTGTCACCACTGCGATAAAATAACTCCTTGTTGTCCCATAGCCAGACGAATAGCTGACCACCCGTGGTCGAAATCCGGGCCTTTGGGCTCGGACCTATCTACTCCGGGAAGTTCATGCGGCGCAGCAGGTCGCCGAAGCGCGGGTCGTCGTGCAAGGGCTTGAAAGCAGGAGGGAACTTCATCCAAGGCAAGTAATGGTGGCGGGGGGGATCGAACGCAGCTTCGAGCCATCGGAATGCCTCATCCTTCTCGCCCAGGACGGCATAGATCTGGGCTATAAACCAGGTATCCCAAGGCGTGGAATCCACCTCCAATTCAGCCAATACCTGCCGCGCCTCATCCTGCCGGCCAGCCATCGCATAGGTACGCCCGAGAGCATATTTCCAAGCACGGTCGACCACACCCGCCCTCTGGTGTGCTTTGATAGCCTCCTCATACATCCCCTTTTCTGCATAGACGCTTCCCAGGACATACAGCCCGATCGGGAAATCGGAATCCAGTTCGAGTGACTTCCTGGCTTCGTCGATAGCCTCGTCGTATTGCCCTGTCCACCAATACTGCCATCCTTGCCACGCATAGTAGATTGGCGCGAGGGGGTCCAACTCCTGGACTCGTCTCATTTCTGCCGAAGCTTCATTTGTGCGTCCGAAGAGCAGGAGATAGAATGAATAGTGACCGCGAGTCGGGGCCAGGCTGGAGTTTAGTTTCAGGGCACGCTGGAAGGCCTGTTCCGCACCTGCCCAGTCCCAATCCTCGTAGAGCTTGTTTATGGCCAGAGCGGAGTGGGCTTCGGCCACAGTGTCGTCCAGTTCCAACGCCTTGAGCGCCGCCGCTGTCGCTTGCGCAGAGGCGTCCAGTGGGGCCCCAGGGCCATGAGCACTCACGGCGTAACCGAGCGCCAGCCCGCCGTACGCCAGGGGGTCCGCCGGGTCTTTTTCGATTGCCTGGCGGAGATAGTCCAGGCCTTTTTCGGTTCCTTCCGGTGTCATTTTGTTCAAGTGGAACATCCCCTTGAGATATGCCTCATACGTCTCGGGGTTGACCGGGCGCCTTGCCGCCAGTCGCGCTTCCTGGTCGGGTGTTACTGTAATCTCGATTTGGCGGGCAATGGTCAGTGCCACCTCGCTTAGCAAGGTCAGTATGTCGCGCAGGTCTCGCTCGTAGCTCTCAGCCCAGAGGTGGGTGTCTGTTGGCGCATGTATCAACTGTGCCGTGATCCGCACCCGCTCGGCGACACGCATCACCGAACCTTCCACCACCACATCTACATTCAATTCTCTCGCAATCTCCGGCAGCGGCTTCTTGACATCCTTGTACTGCATGATAGATGTCCGCGACCTTACCTGCAGCGCCCCTATCTTTCCCAGGTTTGCGATCAGCGCCTCGGTCATCCCGTCGGCGAAGTACTCCTGCTCCGGGTCGCCGGTCAGGTTCTTCAGCGGCAGTACTGCCAGCGACTTTATCCGGCCTGGGCCGGCCCCGCCCAGCCACCGGCCTATATTCAGTCCCAGCGCCAGCAACACCACGATTGCTCCGGCGACAAGCCCTATCGTCATTGCCCACCGCCGGAGGGTTCGGACTGGCGCCGCTGGTCTGGCCGCTGTTGCAGTCGCAGGCAAGGTGAGCGTCTCTTTTATTTCGATGGCCGCATCTCCGATGTCCCGAAGCCGCCGGCGCGGGTCCTTCTCCAGACAGCGGCGAAGAAGGGCCCTGATATTTGCAGGGATTTCTTGCGGCAGCACCTCCCAATCGGGTTCGCGTTCGATAATGCGTGCCAGTATTTCTGTGGCGGTCTCACCGTCAAATGGAAGGTGACCGGTCAACATCTCGTACATAAGACATCCAAATGACCAGATGTCGCTGCGCTTATCGGTCGGCTTACCGCAGGCCTGTTCCGGGCTCATATAAGCCGGCGTGCCTATTACACGGCCGGGCTGAGTGACGGCGGTTTCAGCGCTCCTGCCTTCGTCCACGGAGGCCTTGGCCAGGCCGAAGTCCAGAACCTTCACATTTCCTTCCGGCGTGATCTTGATATTGCCCGGCTTTATGTCCCGATGGACGATACTCTTTTCGTGGGCCGTTGAGACGGCCTCGGCGATTTGCTGGCCGATTGAAAGGGCTTCCTCCAGGTTCAGCGGCTCGCGAGCTATACGTTGGGCCAATGTCTCGCCCGGAACATATTCGAGAATTAAATAACCGGTACCCTCGTCCTGCTCAATGATGTCGTGGATAGCGGCGATGTTCGGATGATTCAACGAGGCTAAGAGTTTGGCCTC
>JAUWBX010000468.1 GCA_030609625.1 Phycisphaerae bacterium | reverse complement strand
GCCAAATACTAAGAGCTTATCCGAATAACCGGGGCCAATTAACCAAATTAACCAATGAACCACCACAACCATCCAGAATCCAGCATCGAGAATCGAGAATCCCGCTTCTGTCCTCCAACTTTAGCTCACTTTAGTCACTTTAGGCACTTTAGTTCACTTTATTTTACTTTAGCTCACTTTTCACTCTCTCGCCCCTCTACACTTGTAGAGATGCCTCTACAAATCACCTATTTTTATGCAAAACAAACCCAATCTTAAAGATGCTCAAATGAACGCAAATCTATATAATACAACGAATTATGAAAGAAAACGCAATTGGACACTTGGTGAAAACAAACCCAATTCAAACCCAAACAAACCCAATCTCCGAAAAGCCAAAATGAATATAAACTTAACTATAACAAAGGATTACAGAAAAAAAGATGATTTCGTAGTCCGAATAAACAAAGCCAAAACAAACCCAATCTTCTCAAGGACAAAAACGAATGCAACCCTCTTTACCGCAAAGGATTATGAAAATAAACACAATTGGACACTTAGTGAAAACAAACCCAATCAAACCCAATTCCTCTGCCCTTTGTCTTCTGTTATCTGTCCTCTGCCTTCTGTCCTTTGTCCTCTGCCCTCAAGTGGCCAGCCGCACCATCGTTTCATAATTTGTCATCATTCTATGTGTGATTTCCCGGCCGGTCGGGGCCGACGACGGCATCAGAACAAAGCCTTTACCCTCGCCGCTGGTCCCATCTATCAGGGCTTTTTCGACGACTTTCTCGAAATCGCCCGGCTCGTTGTTCTCTATATCGGCTATCTCCAGATTCCCAAAAAGTACCAGCTCTCTGCCGTACTCACGGCGGACGTACTCAAGCTCCACATCCCCGTGCGGAGGCGGCTCAATAGGGTCAATGGCTGCCGCGCCCATTTCGACAATATAATCAAGAACGGCCCGAATCCTGCCGTGACAATGAATTCTCGCAAAACCGCCGTGCTCCTGAATGGTTTTTACCATCGGCCCGGTATAACGGACCACATACTCTTTGAAAAGATGCGGCGGCAGGTAAGGTTCGGTGGCATATTCCGGCCCGTAGATGCGCCACAAATGACCGGGGAATGCCTTTGCAATCTTCTGGGTTCTGGCCTGTATATGTACGGAAAGCTTTTCGAGCAGACGGCCGAAGAGCTTCTGCTCAGTCAATGCAACTACAGTAAAGTCTTCCATACTGAACAAAGACGCCGCAGCGCAAATTGGGTCTTCGGTATCTACCATTATGATACCACTCTCGCCCAGCCTCCGGTCTTCTTCTACGAGGCTGGTTACATTGACATCTTCGGCGAATATTTCATCAGGCAGTTCCAAATAGGCCTTAAGGTCTTCCGGGTTTTTGAGCAGGTGCTCCATCGTCCAGACGGTGTCAACTTCGGGACTGCGGCGTCTCAGTGCCGTCATATTTCTACCGCCAATTTTCAAAGTCGTGGATGTAAAACGACAGCCTTTCTCCATATATTCTGTGGTCTTGAAGAATTCGTCACGGCAAGTCTCGCTGTCCGATTTGCCGGATGTTACTTCGTGGGAGCGCGACTTGACGGGGCTGCGCATTCGAATGAGGTCTGTCTGTTCTTCAGCAAGCCGAAGCAACGGCTGCCAGGATGGGTCGTTATAGACGTTGAACTCATCCGGGTCCGATGGGTCAACTTTGAATCCGCCTACTTCATAGAAATTAACCGCGGGTCGGTCAACCGGCTCGCCGCACAACGTAGCCATCAATCTTTCGCGCCTGCTCATCCCGTTAGTCCTAAGGACTCCTTTCGGAGAAATCTTCGCTTTTTGTCCCATATTCTTGTCCCTTCTGGAATTTCTAACGGGGCTCATCATAATTTAGGCCGTGTTATTCAACTATCTTCCTTGCGGGGGCCGTCTTCCGATTGTTCAGAACGTTCCGTAAGACTCTTGAAAAGCGAGCGAATGTTAAAAAAACCACCAATTGAAACGACTATAGCCATGCCGGCAAAAAGGGCGAGACTTGCTATAAAAAAGATTGTCCAAAAGTTTATCCAAAAATTCATATCTTGTTACTCCTTGTGTTCTACAGACCGGTCAGAAGTCAGAAATCAGAAGTCAGATTATCTGTTCTCTGTCTTCTGTCCTCTGTCCTCTGTCCTCTGTCCTCTGTCCTCTGTTCTCTGATTTCTGTCGGGAAATAACAAAGAGCCGACCACCATAAGCGTAATCGCAAGCGCTATAACAGTCAATCCGACAATCGCACTCGATACATCCATACCCAACAGGGCTTGAATCGGCTTTAATCCTAAGATGGCACAAAAACCACATATCAAGGCCAAATATGCACCGACCTTACTTGCTCGTTTCCAGTAAAGGCCAAAGACCAATAAGGCAATAGCTCCGGTAAAATAGATGGCCCCGGAAATTGCCATATAATCCCACAGGTCCTGCCCTAAATCATACCAAAGTCCCCAAACCAAAATAAAAATACCAATAGCTACGATAAAGATGCGTGTCAGCAACAAACGTGCTTTTGAAGACAACCCTCTCTTAAACCAGGGAGCCACCACATCCTGGGTCAGCACGGAACTCCAGCATAGCAGGTAACTATCATGGGTGGACATGAATGCAGCCAACATGCCCGCTGAAATAATACCGATAAACCCGGCAGGAAGGATTTGACTGAGAAAAACCGGCATTGCCATTAGAGTTACCTGCGAAT
>JAUWBX010000425.1 GCA_030609625.1 Phycisphaerae bacterium | reverse complement strand
GCAATAGAACAAACTTATAAATGATACATAATTCGTTTTAGTCATTTGGTAATTTGTATTTTGATATTGTTTCGTATTTAGAAATTCGAATTTCGAGTTTCTCCGAAGGAGTAAGTTATGTCTTTTCCAAAAATCAGAATGCGAAGGCTGCGCAGCAGCGATTCAATGCGAAGACTGGTCCGCCAGACAGCTTTGAGCGTCGATGATTTGGTTTATCCGTTGTTTGTCCGCGAGGGCAAAGGCCTTAAACAGCCAATCAAGTCAATGACCGATTGTTTCCACTTTTCGCCGGACACGATTGCCGCCGAAGCCCTTGAAGTGGCTTCTCTGAGGATACCTGCGGTGCTGCTTTTCGGTCTGCCGGGCAAAAAAGATGATATCGGCTCGCAGGCCTGGGCCGAAGACGGCGTTGTCCAGCGCTCTATCAGAGAAATCAAAAAGGCAGTACCTGAGCTGTTGGTTATTACCGACGTCTGCCTTTGTGCGTACACCGACCACGGCCATTGCGGCCTGGTCAAAGACGGCAAAATCGATAACGACCCGACCTGCGAGCTTCTGGCAAAGATAGCCCTCTCGCACGCCCAGGCCGGTGCCGATATAGTTGCTCCTTCGGATATGATGGATGGCCGGGTCAGATACATTCGTGAAGCGCTCGAAGGAAACGGCTTTGAGAACGTGGCGATTATGTCTTACGCGGCAAAGTACGCTTCTGCTTTTTATGGGCCGTTCAGAGATGCCGCCGAATCTACCCCTGCCTTCGGTGACCGCAGGACCTACCAGATGGACTCTGCCGCCAGTGCCGAGCAGGCAATGGCCGAGATTGCACTCGATATAGAAGAAGGTGCTGATATTGTGATGGTAAAACCTGCTCTTGCTTACCTGGACATTATATATCGAGCACGGCAGCGTTTTGATTGTCCGCTCGCCGCCTACAACGTCAGCGGCGAATATATGATGGTAAAGAGCGCCGCCGCCGCGGGACTTTTGGATGAAAAGGCAACAACGCTGGAAGTCCTCACCGCCATCAAACGCGCAGGTGCAAATATCCTTATAACGTACTTTGCCAAGGATGTGGCGAAAGTATTGTTGGATAAGCCGATGGGTTAAAGCCCATTCTTGCAAAGAAAAAATCATCTTATTTTTGCGGTAACATGTACAATGCTAAGTAGCCAAATTTCGACATATTTGTTTGTTCTTCCTATTTTTCTTGTCTCTTTAACTATTCATGAATATGCCCATGCCTGGTTGGCCTACCGATATGGTGATGACACAGCCAAGAGAATGGGACGCCTGACTTTGAATCCCCTGGCCCATATTAGTCTCTTCGGCACAATTATTATGCCGCTTCTGGTGCAGTTTGGCTGGGCAAAGCCGGTACCCATCGACTTTTCGCTCCTGACGAAAAAGCAGATTTTCAGAGTTGCAGCCGCCGGCCCCCTTGCCAATATATTGCTTGCTCTTATTTTGGCCATTGTCTTCCACGTCCTTCGTTTACGCTCGATGCCGCTCATTGGTAATTTTGTACTGCTGGCTATATTGTTCAATTTTATCTTGGCCGTATTTAACCTCATTCCCATACCGCCTTTGGACGGCTCAAGAATGGTCTATGCCGGCTTGAAGTCTCCGACGGCTATCAAGACGTATAGAAACTTTGCCCGATTTGGGATGCTGATACTTATAGGATTCCTGCTGCTCGGAGGGCTTCGGATTATTATATGGCCCCTGGTTTCGGTGCTTTACTCCCTGCTTGGACTGCCGCTGCCTGCGTTGACAATTGAGCAGGCAAAAACAAACCTCAACCCGGATTTCCTGCCATGATTTCGTGGACAATCAGGTTCGTCTTCAGTTGTTCGCGTTGGCCTACAACCTCGGCAATTTCCTAAGGCGTCTGGCATTGCCCAAGTCAGTGAAACACTGCTCCCTGCGAACACTCAGAGACAAGCTCATCAAGATAGGAGCCAAGGTGGTCAGCCATTCCCGCTATGTGATATTTCAGATGGCAGAAGTGGCTGTTCCGCAGATACTCTTTCGGGAAATCCTTGACCGAATCCGGCAGTTGCGTTCTTTGACAATACCTGCGAGGCCGGGATGATGTGTGGAACTGCTGAAAATCGGGCTGAAGGAATGGAGGGCAATGGTGGTAGTCTGCCAAAATGGTGCGAAAAAGCGGGTTCTTGACGTATGTGCACGACTCTTTGGCGGTTTTTCCGGCACGGCATGCTCAACCTGCTGGAATTCTCAAACTTAGGGGTTTTTCAAGAAGCGCTCTGCTTTGTATTGCTATCTATTGTAACACCTTGTTAACACATGGATTATCGTTTCTCCGAACTCGTAACCGTAGCTCTGGTGGCCCCAGAATCCGTAGTAAGACATGTTCATCGGGCTTGATAGAGCTAAACGTTTTGGTTTGGGTCAGCTTCTTTCGGCCATATGTGGTATTCTTGACAAAGCACCCTATTGTGAAATCTGCTGGAAATCTTTCATTTCTCCAGTTTCTCTGCTTTCAGAGCAAGACTGCGGTTGCTATAACTCCTTAAATGGATCGAAGTTGCAACGAAACGATCTAATGAGAGCGAGGGAGTCCGAAAAAACCCCTGAGTTTGAGCTGGAATTATCTTGAAGTTGAGATGAAATTACGGTATTATGAGATGTGAAGTTTGCAGGAGTGGTTCAGTGAAGTGTATATTGGAAATCCCAGTATATCGAGCTTTGGAAAGAAGGAGGTAGTGGCAAGCCGAAGGATTTTCCGAGGCGGATGGAGATAAAATGTAGCAAGTACAAAAATTATTATCGGTCGTTTTGTTTGAAAACAATCCCGATAAGTCGGAATTTTGGTGCGTACGCCAAGGCATTTTTATGTCAACCTTTTTTGGAGGAGAAGCATTATGTATATGAGATTGATTTACCTGATTTCCTTTGTTTTGGCTTTATCTCTGGTGGGTAATGTTCAGGCCAAAGACACGCTATTCAGAAATGACGATCCCGGCGACAGCTTCTGGAGCACGCCAGGAAACTGGGACAACGGTCTCCCGACTGTTGGCGACTGGGCAAAAATCAGAGGAGGAGCCCCCGGCGCGACAATTGCGAACGATGTCGGTGAGGTGCTAAAGATTGCCATTGGATATGATGAAGGGTCAGTCCTGACAGTGGTGGACGGTGGAAGTCTTACAACAGAC
>JAUWBX010000316.1 GCA_030609625.1 Phycisphaerae bacterium | reverse complement strand
CTCACTGCCTGCAACCGTTGTAGTAACTTTAATGCCCGTTTGAGCGGTGAACTCTGAATATAACTGTTCGGTCGGCTTAGGAAATGAACTACCACATAAAATCACGAGTTCCTTTTGTTCATTTCCTGTTTCTTTCTTGCTGCAGCCGACCATGGTAGCTGCACCGAATATGCCGGTTAGCATCAGAAATAAGAATGTGTTTGGCGGACAAATATATTTTCCTCGCATTTGTCTAATCTCTTTCTCAAGATTATGTGTGTTGGCCTGGTATTTGCAACTGAATATTGCCGAGCTTCACTTGGTTGTCTGAACTTTGGGTGCTTTGGCCCACCACTTCGCAAGAAAAGATATCCTCGCATTGCATAAAACGTAAAGTGAGCTCGACATACGTCTTTCTTATTCAGCGATAGCTGTCTCTTGGTTTTCTATAGACTCGGCCAACATGACCGTCCAGGAAGTTCACATTGACACCGCCTTCTGTTTGTCCCGGTTTGCGGCCATGCGGGAAGATGCCTTGCTTACGGAAGAAGTCGCATACGACCCAAATTTCCGCCGGACTTGCACTAATGCACTGACGATATCGCTCATCCTGGATTTCGCTCTTGCTTGTTGTGTCAAGCCAGTCACGATGGGCCTTCATACCATGCAGTGTTAATTGCCGTGGCAGGTAGTAGGTGGGATCGCGCCATGTCTTTCCATCTAACTCCTGTTTGTTGGCGCGGTAACTCCAGTAAATATATGTAATATTGCCGATAATGCGGTTATGTGGCGTATCAATCACCGAATCTATACCTCCAGGAGGCACGCCCCCATTCGGGTCGTTCGCAAACTGCTCCATGAATTTGGCTTGCGGGCAATAGAAAGCTTTTATCAGGCCGTCATCTCTATATGCATTGAGCTTCATCAGCAATCCGCGGTGAGGATTATGTTCGGTCGCCTCCAGCGGATAAAAATTCTTGCTGTCGTCATTGGCATACATTATCAGGGCAAGGTTAATCTGCCGAAGGTTACTGAGACAAGACGTTTCATTGGCTCTAAATCGCACCTTGTGCAAGACAGGTAGCAGTATCCCCATCAATAGGGCGAGAACAGCAATGACAACTAATAGCTCGATTAAGGTAAAGCCCACTTTCAACCGAATTTGATTTTGCATTCTACTCATTGTTTTATCATCGCCGTTTTTCAATTCACATTTTATCCGGTTTTACGAAATTCTATCCAAATCCCATAGTTAACATTTTCACTGCCGGGAGGTTCCAGTATATCAATGCGGTAGTCTTTGATTCCCAACTCATTCATAATATTATACAGTTCATTAGCTTTTTTGTCCACATCATATTTCTTTTTTTTACCTTGTTTTGTGCGTATCTTCTTTGCCGTTTCAACAGGCAGATTTATCGAGAAGCCCCGTCCAATGTAAGCCACCGCGCCTGGTTTGAGCACGCGATATATCTCGCTGAACGCTCGCACCTTATCCTCCCAGAAGTGGTAAGACCCCCTGGAAACGATTATATTTGCATAATTATCATGAAAAGGAAGAGAATGGGCATCAGCGAAGATGGCACTCACCTGGTGCCCAACTCCATGTTCTTCCGCTTGCCTGTAGAAATTCACAAAGTAATTCGGATTGATGTCGGCATTTATCCAGTGCATTCGCGTGCGCTTACACAATTCGACAATGAGCGTGCCCGGACCGCTTCCTAAGTCAATCCCGATACCATCTTTTTTGCTCAGGTCGAAATCTGAAACAATCTGTTCAGCCAAAGGGGCATATACAGGCGCCAACGTCTTACGGCTGGTTCTTATCATACCAAGCGCATTTTGCTTGGTATATTTCTCGTCCGAACGTAACGGCAAGGCTTTATCATTGAAGCAGCCTGCTCCGCAAAAGAGCAACATCAAGATAGGTAAATGAAAGCGCTGTAAGATTTTCATTAAGCTAATTTTCACTCAAAACTCTGGTATAAGCAATATACTACGAGTATTAGTCTTACATAATAATAAGGTTATTTTTCTGCTCCGATTTGGCTAAAGGCAAAAGCTCTATGGCCAAAGCACTGAATCTGCCCATCTTCAAGAGTTACTACTACACGACCATCAAGGTCAACGGCCAGGCCCCAGTTAACCGGGGCTGACGGCAAGGCTTCAGACCACAGGACACTGCCGTCCTTGAGATTCAAGGCAACAATCTCTGATTTCTTAGCGACCACCACGGCGTTACTGCACACCGCCAAAGCGACACTGTCCTTACAATCGTAGCTCCACAACGGCTTATCTCTAACACCAAATCTTTTCCAATCAACGTTGAAACGATTTGGAGGCTCCGCCATCCTCTTACTTAATAATTTCCTGTCAATATGCTCGAAGCATAAAATCTTTTTGTTGTTCTGGCTGCTTACCCAAACAACGTCCCGTCCCCTGCTCGATGTTAGAAAAACTCTGTTGAAAACCGTGTTGTCGAAGACATCATACTTCGGGTGCGCGTAGAATGGCTTACCGCAGGCTACAACCTCGTCTGCGAGCAAAGAAAGCTCACAGCCACGAGGGCTTTGCGACGTAAAAACATTGTTTTGTGTAAGCTGTCGGAGAACGGCGGGGTCGTTAAGGCATTTGCCGTCTGAAATGTTATAGACAGCCGGCGAGAGAGATGTGCCGCTGGCTAAATAGAGCTTGCCGTCGTGAAGTAGTTGATGGCCCTGCACGCTCACTCCGGTACGGGCTTCCCGGTCGAGATGACCTGACGTGTTGTTCTGCCATTTTATCCGGCCGCTCGCGGCATCGAGCGCATAGACATAAGTGCCGTCATAATTAACGATACCGGCGGCGACATAGGCAATCCCGTTTTCGATTAACACACCGCTTGCGGCCGGCCAGGTGGACAGCAGTGAGCCATATACAGGTATTTTGCGCTCCACCGGAGCTGCACGAAACCGCCAGAGAAGCCGACCCGTCTGTGCCTCGAAGGCATAAACCCATCCATCGCCCGAACCCACCAAAGCACGACCCTTCCAGATTGTCGGAGGAAAGCGGACCGCACCACCGGTATATGCCTTCCACCGCAACCGGCCGTTCACTGCATCCAGAGCTTGGACGATGCCGTCGGGACCGCTGACAAATACCAGGCCGCCAACCGTAACCGGAGCTGTAGGAACAGAAGTTCCGGGGGCAGGTGCTGTCTTCGGCTTAAACCCCCAGAGTAGTGTGGCTTTTTCGGGGATTGCTGCTTCTGTTGTCGCACTGCCGGTATTGTCTGCGCGGAAGGTAGGCCAGTCAGCCGACGATTCATGTAAGCTTGCGACCTTTGTTAAATCCTTGGCGCCTTTCTCCAAACGTTGAGATTCAGTTGCACGCGGACTAAAGTCGAAATCCCCTGCAGGTCCAAGGCAGGTAATACCATAGAGTGTAAGCTGGCAATCACAGACCGACGGCCAGAAGTATAGCAGACCATTGGCGATGGTTACGCCGTCGTGACATGGGGGACGCATAGGTGAAATCCAGTCCGGACGTCGGCTGGCTAAGTCCAATCGCGTCGTCCCACCTCTGGCCCGGTAGAATATGGCATCGATAGCTCCTGTTGGCCGAGTACACGCCCGACGAGCTGTCTTGAACTCCGCCAATACTGCTCCAGTAAGCGGTTCAAACTTCTTGCTGAGATTGCCTTCATCAATTTGACCGCTGATGCCATATAGACCATCTTCTCGCAGGATTAACTGAAAGTTATTGTAGGGGTTCTCCCAGAGTATGCGCCCGTCTTCGGTCGAAACGGCAAGAAGCTTACCGACGGGAGGACCGGCAAAATACAAGGCCTTATCGCTGCACTGAAGATAATCTGTAGTTCGCCAGTTGGTACGCCAATCCTGCCGATTTAGATATGTCCCGAGCGACTTAAACAATTCGGAGGCATTGTCCGGCGTCTTTCGCCAGATGACTTTGCCGGTCTTCGCATTCAGGCAGGTCAGATACGCTCCAAATCGAAAGATGAAGATTCGTCCGTTTTTCATGCACATTGCCCGGCTGTCCACCGGCTCATCTTCCCGATAGCTCCACAGGACCTTTTTCGTTTTTGGTTCGATGGCCAATACATTGCGACCGAAACCCCACGGATGGGCTGCGTAGGCCTTCTCGCTGTCCCTGATACCGTCAGGCTGATTAAAG
>JAUWBX010000220.1 GCA_030609625.1 Phycisphaerae bacterium | reverse complement strand
GCCCCGACAGCGGGATCTACGCTCCGCTTTGACAGGCATGGATGAACTGGTACTCTTCCTGTTTATCAAACAAGGAAGTGACTAATTTGTCTAACCCCTGTGGGGACCAATTTCCTGCATCCGAGCACAAATGTATCAATACTGATAGTCTGCTCTCACAGGACTGAACATATCCAACGCTCTGGCAGAGGTATCACCTGTCCTGGCACCGTGCTCCACACCGCCAGGAATGATGTAAGTATCCCCTGGCTTAAGCCTGCGTGTTTCCCCGTTGATGGTCATCTCGAACTCGCCTGAAATAACAGTACCGGCTTGCTCGTGAGGATGACTATGAGCGGGTACAACAACGTTGGCAGCCAAATCGACAATGGATAACAGCATCTTGTTGCCCCAAAAAGTGCGAATGTGCACACCAGGGACGATTTCTTTCGCTTCTCTGTTTTCTAAATCGCAATAATATTGCATTTGTGCCTCCAAATTTAGAGTTCAGTAATTTGAGCCTGTCGAAGCGAAGCGTAGATCCCGCTTATCGGGGACGCAAAGACAGCTATTCCTTTTTAGATTCTTTCGGTTTAGATTCTTCCGGCAAGACTCCGGCAGCTTCGGCTTCCCGGGCGGCTGTTTCTACTTTAGCAGTCGCTTTGGCTGCTTTGCGGGACATTTTGTCTGCCTGCTTTTCAGTATCCCTGGCAGTTTTTTTAGTTTTTGCTTTGATTTCTTCATTAACACCGTCAGAATCCGCCATTATATTTTCAGCTTTTTCTTTTGCCTTTTCAGCAGCTTCGATAGCTTTTTCAGCATCTTTTTCAGCCGCCTGTGCTTTTTTCCCGGCGTCTTCCAACGCATCTGAAGCTTGTGCCATTTCAGCGGCTTTGCCTTCCTCCGGCTCGGCGTCAAGATTGATGTCCTCGGCGGCCATAACCATCGCCACGACCGGTAAAAGGAAAAGCGTATTTTCCATCGGATTGCCTAAAGGGTCAACAACCACAAGGGGAAACGCATGGGCGCCGTCTTGAATAATATCCCGCTGAAGCTGTGCCTGAGCTTCCTCTTTTATCTTTCGCATTTTCAATCCTTCGCCTTCAAGAATTCGCACAGCAGTTGTTATACCGCTGCCGCCTTCAATCCAGGATGAAAAGCGAAGGAGTTGAGCACGGCGCTCAGGGTTATCAGAAAAAGCGAGGATCTGCGGACGCCAGTAGCGCGGATGTTCCGGTTCGTCGGCTGCAGCCAGAAGATGCTCCCTTATTAGCTGGAGATGATACGATCTGCGGCTGTCGGCCCAGCGGGAAGGACCGGCGGTTTGCTTAAGATATTGAAAAATAGCAAACAATACTACAATTGCGACGATTCCGGCATAAAGATTAACTGCCAGCATGGTGCCCAGACACGCCAGCGCTCCGGCCAGACTGAACCATTTATTAAAATAGCGAAACCGTGGGCGAAACGATGGGCTGGCTGAACGAGCCTCATAATAGGTTGCATAATTTAAAAGACCGTAGGAGATTAAAAAAAACATCGAAACTACTGGAGCAATCAGATTAAGGTGGCCGAAACCGATGGTTGCGTAAGCGATACAGATAGCCAGTAAAACACCGCGTCTCGGATTTCCGGTGGGTCCTGAACCTTTTGCAAACACTGCAAGAAAAGGAAAAGTCCGGTCACCGGCCAATGATTGCAGAATGCGTGGAGCACCCAGGAAGGAGGCCATTGCAGAAGATAAAGTTGCAGCTATAACACCGGCGGTAATGAGGAAGTCAATAAAGGCAACCTTTTTCATGGCACTGTAGTCGCTCATCATGACATCGGCCGGCAGTGCAGCAGCAAATACCACTGCGGATAGAAGATAAACTACAATTGAAATACCCACGGCCGTAAACGTTCCCAGAGGCAGGCTTTTCCCCGGATTCTTTAAATCGCCGGACATGCTCACCCCCTGGGTAAACCCGGTGACTGCCGGGAAAAAAATAGCAAACAGCACCCAGAAACCCAGGTGCGTTTGCGGTGAAGACCAGTTTTGGATCAACTGGGCAGTATCCCATCTGATAAACCCACCGATAAAGAATGAAAGGATCGCTGCACCCAGAATACTCATGACAACATATTGAAATTTTGTTGCCCAATCCGCTCCCAGCCAAGCGAAGATAAATAAAAAAGAAACCGCAAATGCAGCGATAATTTGAGGATGGGCACTCGAATCTGTCGGCAGCAATGCGGCTAATGCCTCGCCGAATCCAAGACAATAAAACGCAATGGAGACTGACTGGGCCAGGAAAACAACAATGCCGATCGCTCCGCCGAATTCAAGCCCGAGGGTGCGGGAAATCAGGTAATAATCGCCGCCGCCTTTAACTTTAAGGTTGGTGGCAATGGCGGAAAGGGAAACACTTGTCAATACTGAAATGCCATTGGCTAAGAGCAAGATAACCAGAGTAAGACCCAGGCCGGCATTGCCGACCACATAACCCAGTCGAAGGAATAGAATGATACCAAGGATAGTTAAAATGCTTGGCGTGAAAACACCGGCAAATGTACCCAGCGTTCCTTTGGTTTCAGAAGTACCGGATTTGTTATTCGGGATTGAGGCGGCGGTTTCCATAATTAATCCTGGACACAACTTCGGCTTTGCCGGGGGACTCCCATAGTTTGGCATTTCCTGAGCATCTCTCTCAAGCACCTTGTTATCATTTTTTCTTTTGTATTTCGATTATGAATTTTGCTGCCTTGTTTAAATTCATATCGTAAAGATCCAAAGCATCATCCTCATTTATTGAGATGTTAAAAACATCCTCAATATCACAAAATGGTTCAGTGTCTTCAATTACATCAGGAGGATCATTCGTAGACCACATACAACACATTTGCTTTGAGTCGCTATTTTCTTTGTATTTCCGTCTATGTTTTTCGTAGATTTGGTGTAAAATTTTGTATGTATTTCGATATGTACTCATTTATGATAACCCGCTAATCAGCCGCACGGCTTTTTGTGTCGGCTGAATTAGCCTTGTTAGCCGTTTGTTGGTTACATCGAATGCTGTTGTAGTCTCACAAAGCAGGTCATAGGCTTGTGCGGTGACTAGTCTGTATTTTCTTCACCTGTTCATCGTTAACTCCGGCTTCTCCGGCGAAGTCGGGCCAACGACGCACAACTTCAATGACACGTTGAATCATCTGTTCTGAGTGTGCCTTCTTGATGTCAGACGCCTTGGCTAGGGCGAGCAAGTCCTCACGTTCAAACCCATCTCGCTTACCATTCACGCTCATCTGGTGCCGACTCGTCCACTCGCCACTGGGGTTCCACGCATAGGAGATGTCGAACGCAGGTGACAGGCGCCATTCACCCCGTCGATTCATGAGGAAGGCTATGTTCTTGACATGATCATCACAATTGTGACCGACTACATTGAAAATGGCGCGCAGCACCTGCTGATCCATGTCCTTTCGAGGGAGTCCCATCCGCCGAATGACTTGGATCGCCTGCTCGTACGAATAGCTCGCAGGTTGCCTGTAGTCATAGTGAGCAATAGCCCCCAGGGACTGCATGTGCCATTTCCCACCGTTCGCAGACCTATCAAACCTCTTCGTCATGAAGTGGCTACGGCCAGCTTCATGATGAAGGCGGCACGTCTTCATCTCGATGCCGGCTTCGACGGCCATTAGGTGATAGGCATACTCGATTTTACCGTAGCCCTTCGGGGTGGCAACTTCTGTATCGCTACTGCTGGTGATTCCATCAAATTTCATTATCCAATAATCAAAGCCCGCTCCAGCCTCGACTTGGCCTGACCTGAATTCGTTGGTTTCTTTATTCCAGGCCAGAATCGCCTTAGCCCTGGCTCCGCCAGCTGAGGTCCCGACTCGGAGAATATCATTGATTGCTTCTCGGTCGTCGTCACCGGAGAAAACGCCGCCGAATCTGGCACGTTCGTCAAGGATCTGGTTTGCCAAGTCGACGAGACTTGCGACCTCAACTGCGCGCTTGCTGGTAGGCGGTCCGAGTGTGGCTGGCTGGAATTCGAGAGCCCCCATGCCGCGACTGCCGACATAGCAGAGGCGTTCCACTGGATGGAAACTCGCTGCGGTTCGTCCCTGTGAAGCAAGCCAGGCGTCAATGATCGCATTACCGTATTTGTCTGGAAGTGAGTCTGCAACCAATCCAGGCAGCCCTTTGAAGGTGTTCCGTGCAAGCGCAGGGAACTCATAGGGGAACTCGCCAAGCGGCATCATGAGCGGTGCCAACTGAATACCGCTGCGCAGGAAGTCAGGCGCGTATTGGAAGACGCCGACTTCCCTGTCTTCGAGCCAAGTAACGGCACCGATCACACTACCCCAGAGAACGACACGTGCATCATTATTCATCATCGTCCTCGCCGTTACCCCACGACCAAGTTGGGAGTTCATCAATAGATTTAGTAGGACGTGCGCGCTTACGCTCTCCGGCGCCCATGCCGATCCGTTCGATTGGTCTTACAGATGGATCCGGCAGTAGGGCTTCAAGGTTTTGTTGTATGTTAAGCGCCATCATAATCCGAATGAATGTATCCATGGAAACACCTTGGCCCTTTTCAAGCCGACCGATGGTTCGTGGCGAGACGCCGGCTTCCTCAGCGAGTTGTGCTTGGGTTATGTTGCGGGAAAGCCTTATGCTTTCCAAGCGCTTGCAGAGGGCGGCTTCGATCTGATCACTCGTTGCTATTGAGAATTCGATGTTATAAGACATTTCTTGCTGATTAACCTCCATTTGTAGGGTCAATCAGTAATATATTACCAATTAAATGACGTGTCAAGTGTAATGCTATAAATAGTAATTTATTACCAATTATTGCGATAATGGCCCATTTATCGGCAAGATGTTACAGATTTTCCCATGTCGGTATGACCACTTATAAAGCAAGCTGTCTTAAGGTTGAGTTGGAAGTAGTCTTGATTCTTTATGGCTAAGAATTCAGCCGCCGAGGCACTAGGTCGGCTGAAATGGCTGGTTCGGCCTTCCTGTTCTTAGTGCAGTTGCAGAGCAATTTTTAGAGCCTTCCCAAGAAGGTGAAGTTTTTCGGGAGAGAGTTTGCCGACGTAGTTTGTCAACATGGATTTCGGCAGACTGATGAGTTCGTCACAGTGAA
>JAUWBX010000507.1 GCA_030609625.1 Phycisphaerae bacterium | reverse complement strand
CATATTCCAGCAGCAAGCCCTTATTGATGCGCTGCTTAAACTCGTTCTCCGATATAAACCAATAGTCCTGGCCGTCAGTTTCAGCTTGACTCATCGGCCGCGTAGTAACCGATACACTAAGATAAACATTATTTAGCCGCTTGGCCACCTCTTTACAGATGGTGCTCTTGCCGACACTGGATGGGCCGCTCACTATCACCACTTTGCCTTTTCTGTTCTCAATGTTGTTCATTCCAACTCCAGTACAAACTTCCGATGCTCTTTACGTTCCACAATCTTTTTACTCTATATTCTGAACCTGTTCCTTAATCCGGTCTATCCGGCACTTCATATCGACCACACAGCGGACAATCTCGGTATTGGAGGCCTTGCTCGCAATGGTATTGGCTTCTCTGAGCATCTCCTGGCTAATGAAGTCCAGCCTGCGTCCCGCCTGGTCATTAGCCTGACAGCATTGAACAAATTGATGCAGATGTGAATACAGCCGGGCAATCTCCTCGGATATATCCGACCTGTCTGCAAAAACCGCAACTTCTCTGGCAAGCGTTTCTTCATCCAATTTCAGTTTTGCCTGTGCAAGCAGCGCATCGACTCTTTGCTTTAGTTTTTTTGCGTACTGCTTGAGAACTACATCGCACCGGGCCTGTATTTTCCGAAGGTCTTTTTCTATGGCCACGCATTGTTTTTTCAAATCATCATGAAGTATCTTTCCTTCGACGGCTCTCATTTTTTCGACCTTATCTATGGCCTGCTGACTTATTTGGCAAACCAGCTTTTTGATTTTCCTGGCTACTTCTTTATCAGGCAATGCCGGCTGAATGATTCCGGGCAGACTCAACAAGTTGCTAATATCAATCGTTCCCTTAACACCAGCCGACGACCCGGCCCTGTTCAATTTCTCCACAACAGCCTGAAGGGCCGTCTCGTCTATATCAAAGAGCGCATTTACCGAGGTATTCTTGAGCCGAAGCACGTAATTTACCGTCCCGCGTGATAAGTTCTTCCGCAGAAGCTTTTCAATATCTTCCTCCAGAAACGCCGCCAGCTCCGGCAACTTTACAATCGTCTTGAAGTAGCGGTGGTTGAGGGTCTTGATTTCAACGAGGTAACTTACGCTCTCCACCTCGCCCTGTGCCTCGCCGTAACCGGTCATACTATTTATCATAACGTTACGCTTTCAAACCAAATTCTACCGTGTACAAACCCATTTTACGTAGTTAGTTCCTGTTGCGGAAACAGTATTTGTCATTACCGCGGAAGCGGGAATCCAGCTTTTTTGCTCTGGACCCCTGCTTTTGCAGGGGTGACATCGTCGGTTTTCGCTTTCCGCAACAGATACGCGTTAACCACCGGGCGAATTTACATCGGCACCGGCGTTAACATCACTGGCCGTATCCTCGACGCCAACGGAAGGCAATGCCTCCTCAGGGCTTGTTGGCAGTTCTTGCCGAACCGGCGGACCCTCTCCAAAATCACTTACAGTCGGTCTGTAGAATTTGCCCATCATCACCGCAAGGGTCAGAAATATAGCCACCAACACTATTGTCACCCATGTCAGGAAGTCGCCGGTTTTGGAACCCAGAATTCCGCCGGCCATACCGCCGCCGAATGCCGAACTCAAACCACCGCCTCTGCCCTTCTGAACCAATATGATTAATATCAGCGCCACACAGCAAATGACGAACAAAACGGCGACTACCTTCATAATAAAACCTACTGCTAACAACGGAAAAACTGTCATATTTGTTACCCTTTCAATTACATTACCGCCTGAATCATCGCGAGAAAATCATCTGCCTTCAAACTTGCCCCGCCGACCAGCAGGCCGTCTATATCAGGCTGGCCCGTCAGGTCCGCCGCGTTGTTGGGCTTTGCCGAGCCGCCATAGAGAATACGAATCTCCTCAGCTAATTGGTCGTCATACATCTGGCCTAACAGCTTTCGTATAAAATCGTGCACTTCCTGGGCCTGCTGCGGCGTCGCCGTCAGACCTGTCCCGATGGCCCAAACCGGCTCATACGCTATGGTTACCGGTGAGACCTTTTCGGCACTCAAGCCGGC
>JAUWBX010000471.1 GCA_030609625.1 Phycisphaerae bacterium | reverse complement strand
AGTGCCTTGTTGATGGCCGCTTCTTTGTCTGCGAGGACGGACAAGCATTCTCTTGCAATCAAGGCGATTTTATCGTGCTGTGTCTTATCCGGGTCAAAATCGTTTTTGAATTCAACCACACTACCGTCAGCCAGAACTGCTTCGAGGCTTTCCACATAGTCAGCAATAAAACCATATTCAAGCGAATGTGCACCGGTGGAATTATTGGCAACGCACCCGCCTACTACCGCCCAGTTAGCGCTCGACGGATCGGGTCCGATTTTCCTGCCGAACTTAGCCAGATGCTTATTCAAATCGTCCAGTACAACCCCCGGCTCACAAACTACCGTCTTGCCTCCGTTTCTGACATCGATAATCTTGTTCATATACCGGGTCATATCAAAGACTATACCGCTGCACAGCGACTCACCCGCCAGCCCGCTGCCTGCTCCGCGAGCAGCCACCGGTATAGCCTTGGCGCGGGCATATTCGACAACGGCAGTCACATCGCCGATATCACGCGGTGCAACGACACATTTGGGAACAATCCTGTAAATGCTCGCATCGGTGCTGTACGCAGCCCTGTGCAGTATATCAGCAAAAACATCTCCCCGCACAACTTTAGCCAAATCAGATGCAATCTGCTCCGGTCCCTCGCTCACCCCGTTAGAAATCTTCTTCTTCCCCAAACGGGGGTTCTTATTTCTAACGGGGCTCATCGGCTCTTCTATGTCCTTACGCACTTGTGTTCTTCCTGACTATTCGAAATCACGAGGCAGGAACTGGGGTTGGGAGATGATTCCGCTCATCCGCAGGACTGCGAGGTCGTCTTCGCTGACCTGTCCCTTGATGAACTGTTGAACGACAGGATGGGGATGGCTATGAATATGGTCGGCATCGCCGTCGGCAATAATTTTGCCGTTATGCAGCATAATGATACGGTCTGCTATCTTATAGGCACTTGTCATATCATGGGTAACAACAACTGTTGTTACGCCAAGCTCTTTTTGCAGCTTTAAAATAAGCTCGTTAATTACATCCGCACGAATAGGGTCCAGCCCCGTAGTCGGCTCATCGTATAAAATTATCTCCGGATTTAGCGCAATTGCCCTTGCCAATGCCACCCTCTTTCGCTGTCCCCCGGAAAGATTCGCCGGATAAAATTGCTGAAAACCGTCAAGACCGACCATAGCTAATTTGGTCTTTACAAGCTCTTCGATCTCTCTCCAGTTAGTTATCTTACAATGTTGTCTTATCGGGAATATTATATTTTCAGTAACACTGAGACTGTCAAACAACGCCCCTCCCTGGAAAAGAAAACCGTAATGGGTACGGATTCTGTTTAATTCATTCTCACTCAGATTATCGATTCGGTGGTTCTTAAAATAAACCTCGCCGGAATTCGGCCTCAATAAAGCTATCAAATGTTTTATTAAGACAGTCTTGCCGCATCCGCTCGGCCCTATCACAACGGTCGTCTTGCCCTTGTCAATTGTCAAAGAAATATTATCCAGAACGACATTGGTACCAAAGCTTTTAGTAAGGTTCTTAACCTCAAGCATGCCATTAGAGCATGTTTCCATATCGAGATTATTTTCGTATTTCTTTTTCACTCGCTGCTCTCTTCTATTCGCTGCCTGCCCCCGCTTGTTGCCGGCGGGGGAACGTTAACATCAAACCAGACTTTTAAGCTGCCAAAACGTATTGTAAATCGCTTTGAAAATCACTGCCAGTGCAAAATCCAGTGCTAATATGCAAATAAAACTGGTCACAAACGCCTCCGTGCACGCCCGTCCTACACCCTGCGCACCTTCCTTACACGTAAAGCCCTTATAACAGCTAATAACCGCAATAGCCGCGCCGAAGAAGAAACCCTTTATAATACCGATAGATATATCCCACAGTTCCACGCCGTTGGCGCTAAAATTCCAGTATGCCCGACTGTTAATCCCCAATTGGATAACGCTTACAAAATATCCGCCGATAATACCCATCAAATCCGCATAGATAATCAGGACCGGCGTAAGCAGCAGGCACGCCAGAAATCGTGGTACGACCAGATATCGTATCGGGTCCGTTCCCATGCTCCTGATAGCATCAATTTGTTCGGTAACATTCATTGTTCCCAATTCAGCGGTCAAAGCCCCTCCGATGCGCCCCGCCAACATAACCGCTGCAAGCACAGGCCCTAATTCTTTCACAACTGAAATATTGATCAGAACGCCTAAGTGCTCTTCCAGTCCCATACCCGCAAGCTGGTCGTATGCCTGAACCGCCAATGTCATTCCCACAAACGCACCGGTTATCATTACAACCGGTACACTGCGAACACCGATGATATTCATTTGTGTCCATATCAACGGGTACGTGCGTGAGTTGGCACAACTCCGCAAAGACGCAATTATCGACTGCCAGACAAACCGTGCAAACTGCCCCATATTGCTTACGCCGCGTATCGTTTTAGCTCCCACTATCCCAATCATGCTATTTTACTCCGGAACCAAATCTCAGGACAACTTTGCTGCTCTGCGAACTACTTCGCTACAAAGCACGAGCCACAACTCATCTTTAATAGTAAATACTCAACTTGACTGATTTTTAAACTGTCATGCTGTCCGAAAGACTCCTTACGGAGAGCGAAGCGAAGCATCTGGCCTTAGAACAGGATTTTGTCCCGTTCCGAGTGTGAGATTCTTCCCCTTCGACTGCGCTCAGGGCTAAAGGCTC
>JAUWBX010000498.1 GCA_030609625.1 Phycisphaerae bacterium | reverse complement strand
GGGACTCTGAGGCGAAGCCGAAGAATCTGGCCAACGAAGAGTCCCGATACATCGGGATTCACTTCGCTACGCTCCGTTCAGAATGACAGGCGAGAGCAAATAGTTATTCGGATAGGCTCTTTGTCGATTTAGCTGAGCACCGGGTGTTTCAAATGAAAGGGTGAAGTCATGAGGAAACTATCTATTATTTGGGCATGTTTTGTTTTAGCCGTTTTTTCGCCAAAGCTATTCGCTTACACTCAATGGTTAGGCTCACCAGAGGATACAAACTGGAACAACCCAAATAACTGGAATGGCGGTGTATTGCCTACGGATGACAAGGCAGGAGTGAAGACAGAACCCGTAGGGCCAATAATTGGTACCGGTGATGTCGCGGTGTGTAAGCAACTGACACTTGGCGGCAGCGGGGGCGGAACAGTTACGATCAATGGCGGCGTTCTTAATATAGCGCAATATGCTATTATGGGAAATGTTTCCGGTGAAAACGGAACTCTCATTCTTAATTCAGGCGAGTTTAATGCGGGGACCAATTTTTATGTTGGCTTTGCGGGTACAGGGACTGCCTATTTAGACGGCGGAACTGTGTCAGTGGGTGCCACTTTTGGAATAGGGGATAAGTCAACAGGTATAGGCACGGTTTATCTTGGTGGTTCGGTTGTAACGTGCACTACTTTCAGGATGGATAATCTTGGCGGAGCAACCGCTAAAATGGATATTGCCGTGGGTACTTTGATTGTCGATGGCGATGAGGCTTCCAATATCCAGACATACATAGATGACGGATGGATAGTCGCTTTCGATAGCAATAGTACTCTTGAGATGGACTATGATGTTAGAAATCCTGGAAAAACAACACTTACCGCAGTGCACCCCTTGAATATTTATCCCGGAAACGGTCAGACTGTCGGCGTTGACGTTACTGCTCTGAGATGGAATCTTCCGGAGCCATCGACACCGGGCGGGGTAGTTACTTGTGATGTTTATTATGGTACCGAACTGAATCCGCTTTCTCCAAATTATGACTATTCAAAGGTTGTTAGTAATGAGCCGGTGGAATCTTATGCAGTGACTCTTGAGTCCCAGAAGAGATACTACTGGAAAATAGATGTTTTTGAAGATGGTGTAATGATATTCGATGGAATTTTGCCGGCCAACTTCGACGCCGGCAATGCCGCTCCAGACGTAGATCCCGGCGGTGATATTACGGCATGGCTCATTGGAGGGCAAGCATCATTAGAGCTCGTTGGTACGGTGGTTGATGACGGTGGGCCGGTCCCTTATACCGTACTGTGGACAGTGGCAGCACAGCCGGAGGGCAGTACTATAGAATTTACACCACCTTCTGCTGATACAGAAAGTGTCAGGGTAGTATGCAGCGGAGCAGGCTCTTATTTTTATGTATCGTAATTATTTCTTTTGTCTGCTTTGGCCGCGAGACTAATACCAATTATAGTTAAAAATTGCCGAAAAAAATTATACATTATACAAAATGGGAAGGACTGGATTCCTGCTTTCGCAGGAATGACAGAGTAAGGTAATCGGCAATCAATAAATAGAATTGATATAAGAGGTCGTGCAACTCCACAAAACTCCCTTCAAATTCCGGTGTAGCGGGATGAAACATCGCCGTCAGATGTAAACCTTGTCCATCATTCTTGGGAATGGTATGCACTGCCGGATGTGTTTTTGGGCGGTCAGCCAGGCGACTGTTCTTTCGACGCCGAGTCCGAAGCCGCCGTGCGGCACCGAGCCGTATTTTCGCAAATCCAGGTACCATTCGTAATTTTCGATATCCAGACCCTGTTCGTTTATTCGCGCAACCAGCAGGTCGTGGTCGTCCTCTCTCATTGAGCCGCCGATGATTTCGCCGAAGCCGGCGGGGGCAAGCACATCGAAATTCAAAACCACCTTTTCATTGTCCCTGTCGGCCTTCATATAAAAGGCCTTGGCCTCTTTGGGATAGTGCGTAACGAAGACCGGTTTGTCGTGCATTTGTGAAATAATGGTTTCATCTGAGCCGCCGAGGTCTTTGCCCCATCGAAATTCCCCAGCCAATTCGGCGTGTTTGGGATTGTTTTCTATTTTTGTATCTGTCTCGGTAAGAACTGTGCGCAATTCAATCAGCTCAGCAGCGATTTTATCTTTCTGCCACTGTTTTATCTGGCCTGCCTGCTGCTTTTCAAGCTCACCGATTTTAGTTTCCAATTGCTGTTTTTGGTTTTGCAGCTCCTTTAGCTGCCCGGCGAGAAAATCCCGTGTCCTCTGGCTTCTCAGGATGTCAACCACCTCGGTATAAGTTAATCTGTAAAAAGGCGCCTTTGTTTTTTCAAGTGAA
>JAUWBX010000434.1 GCA_030609625.1 Phycisphaerae bacterium | reverse complement strand
GGCCGAGCTAAGAGAGACTTTAGCTGAAGGCCTGGAAGCTGATTTTATCACTATTGCAGGTTCCGGTGAGCCAACGTTGAATTCACGGCTCGGTGAACTTATAGACGGCATAAAGAAAATTACCGATATTCCCGTGGCCGTATTAACCAACGGCACACTGTTATACAAAAAAGATGTACGGGTAGATTGCGCAAAGGCTGATGTAGTGATGCCCTCATTGGACGCCGGTGATGAACAGACTTTCCAGAAAGTAAATCGCCCACACAGAGATATTAGTATCGAAAACCTGATTTCCGGGTTATGCGGATTCAGAGATGAATTTGCCGGCCGGATATGGCTCGAAGTGTTTTTTGTCGAGGGTCTAAATACCGAAGCCGAGCAAATTGCTAAAATCAGGGACGCCATAGAACTCATTCGTCCCGACAAAATCCAGCTTAATACAACCGTGCGCCCCACGGCCGAGGCCGACATCAAAAGACTGGATGCCGAAAAGCTGCAGGCTATAGCTGCACGCCTTGGCCCGAAGTGTGAGGTCGTAGCTGATTTCTCACTGAGCCACCACGGCAAATCCTTTGAAAATAAAGCCGAAGACGTATTATCAATACTGAAACGCAGGCCTTGCTCGCTGAATGACATATGCTCAGGCCTTGGCATCGGCCGTAACGAAGCGTTGAAATATGTCACCGGCCTTCAACACAAGGGGGTTATTCACTCCGAGAAAAAAGACGGAAGAATCTTCTTCAAGGTCAATTAAGAACAAAGCCCTCCATTCCCTTGCGGTCATACAATACAAAATATATCCAAATTTAGCCTTAATCTGGCAACATTCACATTCATTTTTGTAAAGCTAAACGTCTTATTGGCCGATAAAAGCGTTGTGGTGTTTTTCGCAATGTCGATTTTATCACATTTGTTGAAGAAAATTGAAGTTTGGACTTTAGTAAGTTCGTTTTAGGCCGATAACGAACGTAGATGTTTATAGCAATACTTAACGGACTATATTTGTCAACCGATTTTGACTGAAGTTAAAGTTGCCTGTAGTAATGAAAAGAATGAAACGACAACTGGTTTTGAACAAGGGGGTAGAGAAGTTTATATTTCGTTACGAGAACGGCTGCGAGAATGAACTTCTGGATGCTCTGATTGAGCAGGCAAAGGACAAGCGGACGGACTTCGATTGGTTTGATGCAGCCGTGCTGAGTTTCAAACTGACACAGTCGCTTATTGGCCAGGCGAATGAACTCTTAGACGAAAATACAGATGCCCAGATTCATACGAACTAATCTTGATGGCATCTGTTGAGGTACTAATCAGTACAATCGTGTAATTTTAGAAAGTTAAGAAAACCCCCGATAAATTAAACAGGCAGGTAGATTATGGAAGAGAGTTTAACAGTCCAAAAGTTTTTAGATTACTTGAAGTATGAAAGGCGTTTCTCCGAACACACAGCCAAGTGTTATGGCGCCGACCTGACACAATATGGTGAGTTTTTAGTAGTGAGCGTTTCCGACGGCAGAGGGCTGGATACCGAGCCGATTTCACCGGCCGGGCAACAAGGCGACTCGGCCACAGCCGTGGCAACGCAGGCTCATACAAAAGTTGACGAGTTACTTCTTTCAGCAGACACAGATACTGTCAGAACGTATCTGGCTTTTCTAAATGAGAAGCAGTATTCAAAGGCAACCATAGCCCGCAAACTCGCCACCCTCCGGAGCTTTTATAAGTTTCTTGTTAAAAGAAACGAGCTCACCTCCAATCCGGTTGTAGCTGTCAGAACTCCCAAACAGGAGAAAAAGCTGCCGCGATTTCTTGATTATGAAGAAGTAAAAAAATTACTCGATACGCCACCGCAGGATAACTGGCTCGGTGCCAGAGACAGAGCCATTCTGGAAACGCTTTACAGTACCGGCATAAGAGTCAGTGAGCTTGTGGCGCTGAATATGGACGATATAGACTTCCTGGGCGAGGTCGTGCATGTCAGAGGAAAAGGCAAAAAAGAAAGAATCACACCTATCGGCTCATCCGCCTTGCAGGTCATCCAGTATTATATGGAGTACAGAAATAAACGAGCACAAAATAACACTAACTTTGACTCCAAAGTTCTGTTCGTAAATAAGCACGGCAGACGGCTCAGCACTCGCAGCGTCCGTCGTAAGATGGATAAATACCTTAAAATGGCCGGACTGGACCCGGCAATCAGTCCGCATACTTTGCGTCATAGTTTCGCAACGCATATGTTAAACAACGGTGCTGATTTAAGGAGTGTCCAGGAGCTGCTCGGTCATCAGTCCCTGTCAACGACCCAAATTTACACACATCTTACAACGACAAAGCTCAAAGACGTCTATGAAAACGCTCATCCGCGAAGTGGTGGCAACGGCGAGCACAAGGAAACTAATGACTACTGAGCTTTGTGTTATTAACAGAACCTAAGGCTGAACCTTAAAATTTGTTTGAGGTTGTTCTTAACGGCGAATAAAAAGGCCGCTTTTCAAAGCGGTCTTTTTTTATGGAATCCCACAATTTATTGAGGCTTATTTAGCCGTCGTCGGTAAGCTTGCCTTGAGCGAAGCCGAAGGGACGACGTCTCATGCCCGTCATTGCGAGCACCGCAAAGCTCTTTCCCCACCTCACCAGTTACCAATTATCAACAGAAAAGGGGCCTATACCGAATTGGTATAGGCCCCGAATTAACGCGAATCCGTTGCCCTGTCGTCTGTCGCCGTCAGTCCCGCAACATCGTTTAGTCAATCTTAGAAATCACGATAATGTCAAGCAGTGCACCATCTTCACGACGAGCGATTTCCAGTGTGTGCGTCCCGGCGGCTAACGTCCAATTCGCAGTCTCTCCGGCGTGATCGCCGCCGAAGACATCGTGCCAGTACCAACTGTCTGAATCCGGAGGGTCACTCCATCTCACCCATCCGGTGCCGGGGTTGTCAGGGTCTTCACCTGGAGTCAGATTAGCAGCGCCCGGGATGCGGACCCAGAAGGAGTCGCCGCTCGGGATAATGATGCGACAACTGACCTTATAGGTTCCACCCTGAACCGTG
>JAUWBX010000043.1 GCA_030609625.1 Phycisphaerae bacterium | reverse complement strand
AATCAACGGCTTGCTGTCACCGGTCAATGTCGTTAGGCCATAAACATCGGACGGTCCCCAGATATCATCAATGCCTTTTACTATCGGGTGGTTTTCCATACCTTTTGCGATAAGGCCGCGGGTACTTTCCCTATTATGATGTCCATAGTGGTTAATCCACGTCTCACCAAAAACCTGTCTTCCATACCCGCCGTCGAAATCCTTGTCTTGAAAACTATATTTAGCGTAGGGACTGTTTTTGTTTTTCCTGTAATTGAATGCATGCGTCGATGTTCTCAATCCTATAATCGGCTTACCGGAGTTGGTGTAGTCGATGATGTATTTCATCTGCTTATCAGGCAGCTCACGAAAACGCAGGAACATAACCATCAGGTCCGCTTTTTCGAGAGCTTTGAGTCCGGGGATGTTATCAAGTGTGCCCGGGTCAATCTCGCCGGTCTTTTTATTTGTAGCAAACAGCAGCGTACACTTAAAGCCGTGCCGTACAGCTAATATCCTGGCAAGCTGGGGCATCAAGTCCTCCGAACGGTATTCATCGTCACCAATGACAAAAACAATGTGTTTGCCTTTGTCCGGCCCCTTGCGGCCTTTGAAAACAACGCCGGATTTAGCGCTCACCACTCCGCTAAGCGGAGACATCAGTACCACGAACACCAACGCCCAGAGCTTAATTAAATGTCTTGTCTTGTTCATCTTCATCTCCTTTTCATCTTAATCAGGTAATCGTTACATTCATAGACTTCTCGGGAGCGTAATATAACAGATCCTGTTTTGTTTCTCAACCTCCGTTAGTAAAATTAAGCATTTTTTTTGGTCTTGACCTGTAGATTAACTTGTAAAAAAAAATATAAAAGTTGGATTTTTAAGACAGATTTGCTATATTAGTAAAATTGAATCTCGGCGGCAAAGCTGAGCAGGTACAAAAAGGAAATATGAAATTTAGGAGAAGTATTATGTGTAAAAAACCTTATTTTCCAATTTCTTTTGTTCTAACGTTCGTATTATGTCTGATGTGGGGTACTATTGCCCAGGCCAAAGACAAACCAATAACCCTTGATACTGACCCGAATCTTGCCGGCTGGTGGAAGTTCGATGAGGCATCAGGTAAAACTGCTGCAGATTCTTCCAAACATAACCGTAAGGGTACGCTCAAGGGTGGTTTGTCGTTCGAGAAAAATTCCGCCTCAGGCCGAGTAGGAAAGGCACTGAATTTCGACGGTGACGAAGGTTATATAGAGATAACCAAATACAAGGGCGTTACCGGCACGCGACCTCGAACCGTGGCGGCATGGTGCAGGACAACAACAACGAGGGGCGAAATCATATCCTGGGGCTCGGATGATTACGGTCAGATGTGGATATTCGGATTCGTCAGGGGGCGTATAGGTATAAGACCCAACGGCGGGTATCTCTATATTAATGAGGAGACCGATGATGATGAATGGCATCATGTAGCGGCAGTGGTGGAGGAGGCCGAACTGCCGAATCTCTATGATGACGTCAAACTCTACAAGGATGGTGAGCCGGCGGAAATCCATGACATCGGCCTTTTGGACCTCTGGCCCATCGATACCGGCAGCGATTTGGATGTCAGGATAGGCAGGCGATTCAAAGGCCTCATAGACGATGTCCGTATCTACGACCGTCCTCTTTCAGAGGACGAGATAAACGCCCTGTTCAAACTGCAAAGTAATCGCCCATTACCTAAATCTTCACGGTAATGCCGAAGATGTGGACCCAGTTGCGGGCCTCTAACGGACAGCGGGCGCTCATAGCAACCTGATCGGCAAATGCGGCGCTTCATTTAACAGGTGCCTGATAATGAAACAGAAGAAGGTGTGCGGGAAGCAGTCTATGAGGCGGTAGTAGATTTTGTTGAATCACGTTTGAAAAATGCAGAAAGTCTAAGGTAGTAATATATTACTGAAGATCGAGAGGAATAATGCTATGGCTAAGAAAGTATCTGGTCGTTGAGTATACGTTACCTTTTTGAAGGATGGTACGGTGGCAATACACCCAAGTAACTGCAGAAGAGACAGGTATAGAATGAGAGGTAAAGGTAGTATTCATGTTGGTAAACGGATTACCGCCGCGGAGCTTGGGCGCAGTGTTCTCCAAGTTCGTGACGCCTGTCTGACGTAGTCTCATTGATATGCACCCTATGACTAAAGCGAGTCATCGTAAGGTTCTGGAAAAGAAAAGAGTAGTAGATTTGGTTGAATAGCGGCTGAAAAAGACGGATAGTCTAAGAGGATGAATCACAAGTAGAATGGTTTATACAAGAACTGAAGGAGAATTAGATATGCAAATTCCCACACCCGAAGAATTTCTTAAAGGTTATGAAAGTTTTAGAGAACACGACCCTCGTGATGCAATGTATGAAGTGGCATCATTTTTTGTATCAAATTTTTGGGGGAATTTCCGAGAGATGTCCAATGGGTTAGGTGTATTATTGTTGACCTGGAATCAAGGGTATTACAGATATGGCGGTTTAAGCTTTGATGAGCTTGAAGAATGTTTAGAAAACAATTGGGATGCAATTGAGTTCTTCAGAAATAGAGAAATTTTTTCTTTATCAGAATCTGATAAAGTTAGGGTAAAAGATTTATTTGACACATTTCTTATTGCCCTGCGGAGAATAGATAATAAAGGTTCGGATACAAGAAGTCCGGTTGCTGTAGCTAAAGCATTACACTTGCTGTCACCCAAATTTTTCCCATTGTGGGACGAAACTATAGCGAACAGTTATGGGTGCAATTACGGGAGCAATCCGTCTGATATATTTTATTTATTTTGTGAAAAGATGAAGACTTTTGCTGAGACAGTTAATAAGTACGAAAATAATCCAGAGGATGTAACAATATTGAAGCTGATAGATGAGTACAATTTCACCAAATATACGAGAAAATGGATTTAGTCGGGTTATGCCTAAGATAAAAAGTTTAAAAGACTAATAGAGGTGGCCACATGGCAATATGGTTAGTAAGAGCAGGAAGCAGAGGCCAGAGGCAGGATTGGGCGCTTGATAAGGCACAAGCGGTAATTGGGTGGAATGAGATGGGCGACCTATCTCAGTTTGAGACGCGAGATGCTCTTTTGGATGGCTTGCGTGAAGCTTATCCTGAAGCTCAACTTAAAACCTTGTATAATTATCGTGGTCAACTCTGGGCTTTTACCAAGCGTATCAAGATTGGGGACTTGGTTGTTCTCCCACTGAAAGGACAAGATGCAATCGCAATTGGTAAGGTAATAGGCGATTACCAATATCAGGCGGACAACCCCGAGAATACAAGACACACCAGAGCAGTGGAGTGGATTCAACAGGACATTCCTCGCAGTCGTTTTGACCAGGACCTATTATATTCGCTCGGGGCTTTCATGACGGTTTGCCAAATCAAGCGTAATAATGCAGAAGAACGAATAAAAGCGATTGTAGAAGGAAAGACTCCGCTACCACCAATATCGCCTACAGATGAGGCGAGCGAAGCAACGGATGAGACAGTTGAGACACCGTTTGATCTGAGCGAATACGCTGCTACACAAATACGGTCATGGATTGCACAGAAGTTCACTGGCCATCGGCTTTCTGATTTGGTAAATGCGATTTTAGAAGCTCAAGGATATGTGACGGAAGTATCAAAGCCTGGGCCTGACGGCGGAGTAGATATAATCGCAGGTCGGGGACCAATGGGATTTGATCCGCCGCGTCTGCTCGTCCAGGTCAAAGGAGGTAATAGTCAGCAGGATATTAGGGTACTTCGAGAGCTTAGAGGCGTAATGCAGGATTTCAAAGCGAACCAAGGACTTCTCGTGGCCTGGGGTGGCTTCAAACGTACGATCCTGGCTGATGCGAGGAAAAACTTTTTTGAGCTGCGTCTTTGGGATGCCGGTAATGTGGTTGAAAATGTTTTGCGCTACTACGATAAATTTCCCGAAGAGTTGAAGGCAGACTTGCCTCTCAAGCGGATTTGGATACTTGTTCAGGAGGAAAGCTCATAATAGCTTCAACCGACCAATAAGGGTTTATGAAAGTAGATAAAGACAGAAAGCTTGAAGAAGTAATCTGCCAGTTAAAGTTGCGGAGTTATTAGATGGCGGTAATTTCTGACCAAGGACAGCTACTGAAGAAATTGGGAATCGATAGTTATGAGGATTTAGAATCCTCTCGTCGTGCCCAAAAGAGATTTATTAAGCTTTGGCGAAACAAAAAGATAACTCCTGAATTAATCTCACATCTACAAAGGACTAATCCAATTGTTTCAAAATTAACAGTCGAGGTAGATGCTAAATATTTTATGGCACCTGAAAAGATTATGTCCTTATGTGAGTTGTACAAATCTGATCTTCGTTCTGTCTCTGGCGTATACGGATGGTACTTTAGAAAGATACCTCCTCACATACCAACTAAAGAATGTGAATATACGCGCCGGTGGGGCCGAAAGTGGATTCTACTTTATATAGGCAGAGCATCCACCAATCTCAGAGGGCGGATAATTGACGAACATTTTGAAGGCGGATTGGTTAGAGGTTCGGCACAATCTTCTCTTAGACAATCTCTTGGATGTCTTCTCTGTAGAAAATTACGCATCTATCTTTGGAAATATCTGGATTTTCCAAAACGAGAATACACCTTCGGGTATGAAGGAGAACAAAAACTGTCAAGATGGATGGCTGACTATGCCCGTGTGGCGTGGAGAGAAAGTCCCAATTGCGTCGAGTTGGAAGAACAGGCGATAGATGAATATACTCTGCCCTTGAATACAGAAGGTAACAAACGACCATTTGATCCCTTGAAAATACTGAAAAAATCTCTCAGACAGATTGCCCCAGTAGTTGGCTACAAAGAACCACGTAAGGCTGCTCGCAAAGCATATAAGGACTTTAAGAAAAAATGTAAGCTGTTGTTTAGCTGCTGGGCGGATAGCCCAGTTCAAGTAAAATACTCAGGTCTGCTGAGGCCTGAACAGTTAAGAAAGGAGACAAACAATGGACAATAATCGAGTTACACGTCGTCAGTTTATGCGCGATAGTGCGATGGCGGCAGCGGGTGTAGCTGCCGGTCTCGGTGTCATTGGGCAAAATGCCAAAGCCGTCAACACATCCAGGATTCTCAATTATAATCCGAATATGGAATATCGCCGGCTGGGCAAGACGAATCTTATGGTCTCAGCCGTTTGCCTCGGCGGGCACTCAAGGAGCAACCAGGCCGAACGCACGGAAATTGTCAGCCGCTGCATCGACGCAGGCATAAACTACGTTGACTCGTGCAGCAGGGGCGAGGTTATCAGGGATGCCAAGGCACTCAAAGGTCGCCGCGAAAAGATGTACATGGCGTTATCCCATTGCGGGCACGAGGTGCGCGAGAAGGAATACCGCACCACCAAGAAGCTGATGGAAGTCTTAGATGGATTGCTGAAAGAATCAAATCAGGAATATACCGATTTGTGGCGTATCACCTGTTACGAACCAGGCGGAAGACACTCGTTCAACACGGCTTGCGAGTTTGTCGGCGCACTCGAGAAAGCCAAAAAGCAGGGCAAGGCCCGTTTCATTGGGTTCTCCACACATGACCGCCGGTGGATCAAGTTCATGATAGAGTACTTCCCGGAGGTCGAAGTGATCCTCTTTCCTTTCACCACGATGAGCAAGAGAGCCCCGAAAGACAGTGTCTTCGAGGCCCTCAAGAAGCAGGACGTCGGCGCCTTTGGCATTAAGCCTTTTGCCGCCGGCTCGCTGTTCAGGGATGACCGAGAAGAGAACTACAAGCGTGCGCGTCTGGCTATTCGATACATTCTGCACAGTAACACTGTAATCCCCATTCCGGGCTTGAACAGTGTTCAACACGTTGACAATGTCGCAAAGGCCGTGATGGAACGCCGCCAGCTCGACCTGAAGGAAAAGGCAGAACTGGACAACGCAAACAAACAGGCCTTGGCCAAACTGCCGAGCAACTACCAATGGCTCAGGAACTGGGAGTACGTATAGGTCGAGTGTAAAGTGCCTAAAGTGTAAAGTGCCTAAAGTTATTTGTTTTTTTAACTTTAGTTCACTTTAGCTCACTTTAGGCACTTTAGTTTATCCGGTAGTATCGGGGGGTAGAAACTATGAAATACTATTTCTTGACGTTTATTCTTGCGGTAGTGGCTGTTGCCGGAACCGGTTGTGAACAAGTAAAGTCCACACAAAAAGAGCAGAAAAATCCGGAACGCCCAGCCGACCGGCAAATCGCATCAGCGCCGGAAACTGTAACGGATGATGAACCACTACTGCTTCTCGATGATGAACCTCTGCTGTTGCTTGATGATGAACCACTGCTGTTGCTCGATGATGGCCCGGACGAGGACTCGTCCACCGAATCGATGGCCGACAATAGCCGCTGCTTTGTCTGCCACATAAACTACATGGATGAGGATATCGCCGTCACTCATGCACGGGTGAACATGGGCTGTGCGAATTGCCACGGCGATTGCGACGAACATATCGCGGATGAATCCTGGGCTTCAGGTGGAAACGGCACACCGCCGGGTATTATGTATTCTCTATCGAAGATTAATCCGTTCTGTATGGGCTGTCACCCCAAGGACAAAATCGACACCGAACAACACAAGCCTCTCTTCGCCGGCACCATCAAGGAAAAATATTGTACCGACTGCCACGGCAACCACCGCCTGGTAAATCGCAAATGCAAATGGAAATAGGTCTATTCGTTTCAATCAGATGTAATTGTATCGGTGGACAAATCGCGCATGGCCCTGGCGCTATAACTGGTATTTTATACTTCCATTACAGCCTCGGCTAAGTTATGATTATTTTGGTCGGTGATGTTTTATGTCTCCTACCTACCCATAATTAACTTAAAACGATACAATGGTAATAAGCTATGTTGAAAGAAAAAATACTATCTAAGTTGTTAATCCTCACCTTAATTTTTAACCTAATCGTCATCTCTGCCGTTTATGCGGATGACCAGCCTCAGTGGGGCCGGAGATATTCCCGGAACATGGTCTCGGATGAAACCGGCCTGCCTGAAAGCTTTGACCCGGCCACCGGTAAAAATATAAAGTGGGTGGTTCCATTAGGTACACAGACCTACTCGACGCCGGTAGTGGCCGGCGGCAGGGTGCTGATTGGCACGAACAATGACAGGCCGCGAGACCCTCGTCACAAGGGAGACCGCGGCGTGCTGTTATGTCTGGACGAAAAAGACGGGAGCCTTTGCTGGCAGCTCGTAGTTCCCAAACTGGTACCTGCTCACTATCGGGACTGGCCCAGGTCAGGTATTTGTTCACCGGCTACTGTTGAAGATAATCGGGTCTATATCGTGAGTAATCGCGGGCAGGTTTTGTGTCTTGACCTCAACGGTCAGGCCAACGGCAACGATGGACCATACAAGGATGAAGGCCGGCTTATGACCCCGCAGGGTGCTGAACCTTTAGAGGTAACAAAAACAGACGCTGACATCATTTGGCTGTTCGATACACAAGCCAAGGTAGGAGTTCACCAACATGATGCAGCACACAGTTCGATTCTCCTGCACGGCCAGTTCTTGTACATTAACACGAGCAACGGTCTTGACAGCAAACACGAACGTATTGCCGCTCCCAATGCCCCGAGCCTGATTGTGCTTGACAAGACGACAGGGCGGCTTATAGCTCAAGAAGACGAGAAGATTAGCACTCGGATTTTCCATTCAACCTGGTCATCGCCCGCAGCAGGTGACGTCAACGGCCGAACACTGGTATTCTTCTGCGGCGGCGATGGCGTCTGCTACGCCTTCGATGCGTTAAGGTCCGCTTCAGAGAAACCGGAAGTACAGAAACTGAAAAACCTCTGGCGGTTCGATTGCGACCCTACCGCCCCAAAAGAAAACATACACCAATACCTTAGAAATCACCGGGAGAGCCCAAGTAATATTAAGAGTATGCCGGTTTTTCACAGGGGCCGTGTTTATATTACGTATGGAGGTGACATCTGGTGGGGCAAGCGCCAGTCCTGGCTGAAGTGCTTCGATGCGACCGGGACCGGCGATGTTACAAACTCCTGTGAGATTTGGTCATACGAGCTCAACAGCCACTGCTGTTCGACGCCGTCTGTCCTCGATGGTTTGGTTTTTGTTGCTGATTGTGGACAAACAATCCATTGTGTGGATGCCAAAACCGGCAAGCCTTACTGGACCCACGAGACCGGGGGCGAAGTCTGGGCATCGACGCTTGTGGCAGATGGGAAAGTCTATATCGGCACACGGCGGGGCGATTTCTGGGTGCTGGCCGCCGGCAGAGACAAGAAAATTATCAGTTCGATTAGGCTGGACAGCCCCATACACGGCTCACCTGTCGCCGCCAACGGCGTGCTATATATTGCCACAATGAAGAAACTCTACGCGGTGAAAGTGTCCGGAAAATAAACTGGTTAAATCTAAGGAAACGATAATGAAACACATCAATTCTTTTTTATTCACTGTCGTTGTTGGAGTTTTTCTAACGCTCTCTTGTAATACCTCGGCACTGGCCGCAAGCAGTATTGTGGAACAATGGACACGTTTTGAAGACACATTAATAAGTTCAAAGGATTACGACAATCCCATACAGGATATTAAGGTAAAAGTAGAATTTACCTCGCCAAGTGGAAATAAAAGAATGTTCTTTGCCTTCTGGAATGGTGGCCGTCTATGGCATGTACGCTTTTCGCCGGATGAACCGGGTAACTGGACATATAAAACATTATGCTCGGACAGAAATAATAAAGGACTTCACAACCAAACCGGCTCGTTCCAATGTGAAAAATACCGGGGTGTTCTTCCACTTTATCGATATGGAGAATTACGTCTTTCCGACAATCGGCGATACTTCGTGCACGCCGATGGCACTCCTTTTTTCTGGCTGGCCGATACCGTCTGGTGTGGTCCATTGCTTTCAGACCTGAATGATTGGAATATTTTCCTTAAAGACCGCCTGTGGAAAGAATTTACTGCGATTCAGTTTGTAATGACTCAATGGCGTATGACCAA
>JAUWBX010000071.1 GCA_030609625.1 Phycisphaerae bacterium | reverse complement strand
ATACGAGGGGAGATGCGGACGTACTCTATAGTCAGCTCTATGAATACTAATCCGGGAGGGTCCTGGAAAGGGAAAGTCATTAAGAACAAGACAGAGATTCCCAGGCCCGGCGAGAGGATAGTTTTTGTTGACGAAGGCCGAATAAGCAACTACGCTTTTTCAGTTTATTATAACGAGGCGAGATGGCGGGACCTTCCTCCCTTGCGACACGGCAGCGGAACAAACTTCTCATTGGCGGATGGGCACAGTGAATACTGGAAGTGGAAAGACCCGCTGACGGTAAAGTTCGGCAATGCGGAAAATGTTGAACCTTACCAGCCGGGCAATCCGGACCTGGTCAAAGTCCAGAAGGGCATGTGGGGGAAATTGGGTTATACACCAAGTTATTAAATAACATCGTTTTTCCTAATTGCGTTTGTTGTCCAGCTTACTGCATCAAATGTATCAGACCAGCAAGGGTGATGGAAGAGTAATTTGTGTTCATACAATAACAAAAATATGGTGGAGCCGCGCTTCTCCAGACGTTCCTGAACTCCGTGAAAAAGCAGGCAGAATAATTGGCTAAATTTGAGAATTTGGGCAATTTCATCTTGACATCCGGGGTGCAGATGTGGTAAAGTCTTATAAGAGGCAGGATACGCAAGTTCAGACGGCCATATTGTTGATAAATAGAAGTTTGTTTGTTTTGTTGAACCGGTTTATGTTTCTTCCGTCTCTTGGCCGGCGAAAGACTGAAAGTCGGCGAGTAGAGGAGAAGAAACAAGTAATCAGGAAGGAGAGTACCATGCTTAGAAAATCTACATGTTTAGTTTCCGTTGTTTTCGTGGTAGGTCTGGTTCTGCCGAACTTGGCCCATGCAGTCCCCCCGACACCTGTCGCCTGGTGGAAGCTTGATGGTGACGCGCTTGACTCCTCCGGTAATGACCGTAATGGTACGCTCCACGGCAACCCGCAGTGGGTACCCGGGGTTTATGGCGATGCCCTGGAGTTTGACGGCGATGATTACGTGACTATAGACGGCTACAAGGGTATAGTTACCGATGGGACTAACACGTCGGCTTTCACCATAACTGCCTGGATCAAAACCACTGGCAACGGTGAGATCGTTGGCTGGGGCAGTAGCGGCGACGGTAACAGGGCGGAATTCCGTGTCGACGATGGCAGGTTACGCTATGAATCTGGCGGCGGCAACGTCCAGGGCGACACTAATGTGACCGACAATATGTGGCACCATGCCGCGGTGACAATACCGGCAAACGCTCAATATGTGGACGTGACAATCTATCTGGACGGCATAGATGACACGCAGCCGGAGAACGACACGGACGTGGTCCATCCGCTCTCAAACAACGACGTCATCATGGGACAGCGCTACAGCCAGAACAGCAGCAGGTGGTACACCGGCGTGATAGATGACGTTCGCATCTATGACATTGTATTGACGTGGGAAGAGATACAGGAGGCTATGGCTGGTATTGGACCCATTTCACTTTCGGCCTCTGAACCAGGTCCGGAAAATGAATCAACAGATGTGCCGCGAGATGTAGTCCTTGGCTGGACGCCGGGAGAATATGCACCGGCAGTCAATGGGCACAAACTCTACTTCAGTGAGAACTTCAACGATGTCAACGACGGCATTGGCGGTATAATCCAGGATGCCAACAGCTATACTCCACCTCAACTGCTTGATTTCGGCTCGACCTATTACTGGCGAGTCGATGAAGTAAACGCGCCGCCCGACTCCACAATTTTTGAAGGGGAGGTCTGGAGTTTTACGGTCGAGCCATTCTCTTATCCCATTGCCGGCGATAATATAATTGCCACCGCTTCCAGTACGGGCCAGGAAGGTATGGGCCCTGAAAATACCATCAACGGCTCAGGACTGGATGCTAATGACCTGCACTCGACGGAAGCGACGGATATGTGGCTTAGCAGCGATGAACCGAACGGGGCCTGGATCGAATATGAGCTCGACAAGGTTCACAAACTGCATGAGATGTGGGTATGGAACTCTAATCAAGTGATGGAGCCAATGATAGGTTTAGGGTTCAAAGATGTTTCCATTGAATATTCGGTCAACGGCATGGACTATACGATATTGGGAACTACTCATGAGTTTGCCCGGGCATCTGGTTTGGACGATTATGCACACAATACCACTATTGATTTTGGCAGCGCGGCAGCAAAATACGTAAAGATTACCGCTAATAGCAACTGGGGAGGCTTCCTGGACCAATATGGTCTGAGCGAGGTGCGATTCTTGTACATACCTTTGCGAGCAAGAGAGCCACAGCCGGAGTCGGGCACAACAGATGTCGCTGTGGATGTAACCCTCGGCTTCAGAGCGGGAAGAGAGGCGGCTGAGCACAACGTGTACTTGAGTTCTGACGAGCAGGCTGTGATAGATGGCAACGCCCCCGTTAATACCGTGACTGACGCGAGCTATGGTCCCTTATCCATTGATTTAGACACGACTTACTACTGGAAGATTAATGAGGTTAATGTGGCCGAGACCCCAACAACGTGGCAAGGCGACATCTGGAACTTTACGACACACGAGTACTTTGTTGTGGACGATTTCGAGGACTATAACGACTATCCGCCTGACGAGATATGGTCCACGTGGGTGGACGGATACCTCGTCCCGGCAAACGGCGCCACAGTAGGTTATCCTGCTCCGGATTGGAATCTGGACGAGCATTATGTTGAGACTACGATTGTTCACAGCGGCTCTCAGGCGATGCCGTTTTTCTACGACAACACCGGCGGTGCAACATATTCAGAGGGCGAACGTACCTTTGCTGTTCCGCAGGATTGGACTAAAGCCGGCGTTCAGACGTTGGCGCTGTACTTCTACGGCACTCCAGGCAACACCGGGCAGTTGTATGTGAAGGTCAACGGCTCTAAGGTGGGCTATGAAGGTGAAGCCAGTAACTTGGCGCGAGCAGGGTGGCAAGCATGGAATATTGACCTTGCATCGTTCGGCACGAGCCTGCAGAGTGTTACGACGCTGGCTATTGGGATTGACGACAATGGTGCCAGTGGTACATTGTACTTTGACGATATCAGGCTGTATGCTCGTAGCCGTGAGTTCATCACACCGGCCGAGCCCAACAACGCTGGTCTGGTAGGGCAATGGAAGTTTGACGAAGGTGCAGGCACCATCACCTTTGATTCATCCGGCCTTGGCAATGATGGCACATTTGGTGGCGACCCGCAGTGGGTGGCTGGGTATCTCGATGGTGCGCTGGAGTTCAACGGTGACGACTGGGTGGATTGCGGCGATGTCCTGACGATTACCGAGGCGATTACCATCGCCTGCTGGGTCAACCCGGCTGGGCTCAGCGGTGACAACGGCTGGGTCACGCTGGAAGGAGCGTATGCGTTCAAGTCCGGCGAGACGTCCCTCAAATTCACTACGCCTGGCGTTCTCGATTACATAGCCAGCGATACTGTTCTGGAGATGGGGACCTGGCAGCATGTGGCCGTCACGTTCGTGCCAAATCAAGCTGAGGGAGCGGTATTCTATCTCAACGGAGTCGAGGCCCAACGGATGGATAGTACAGCCATGAACCCGGGCGCGGGACCTTTTCGTATCGGCAACAATGAGTGGGACCAGTTCTATGAGGGGATGATTGATGAAGTTCGCCTCTACGACTATATTCTGTCATATGGTGAGCTTGGTTGGCTTGCCGGCAGGACTGAGCCGTTTGACAAGCCGTTTTGACATAAATGAATACGGTGTGGTCTATGCCGAAGTAGCGGATTCACAGCTTGATGAGCAACTGTGGCCAGGGTGGTAATTGATGTTGATACGAAGCTCTAAAGAATTGAGATTGCCGCGGCTTTTTTAAAAGCCTCGCAATGACAAACGATAGGACAACGGATTTGCGCCAATTCGGGGCCTATACCGATTGATTCGGTATAGGCCCCTTTTCAATTGATGAATGGTAATTTGTGAGTGGTGAAGCGTGGGCGGAAGACAGGAGACAAAGATTAGTGAATTAGAGAATTAGAGATTAGGTTATCAGGTTAACAGGAAACCAGGTGGCAGGGTATCAGGACAGCAGGATATCAGGTAAAAGAATAGAAGACAGAATTAGTGAATTAGAGATTTGGAAAGAAAAAGGAAAAGCCCCCCCCAGCACAGGACTGGGGGCTATATAAAACTGCGCAGGAATGACCCCGCACTAATTAGACGTGAGTTAGCACTCAATAAGTGCGGGGCAAGCAACCCCCGACAGTGCCGGGGGCTAAAAATATTGAGAACCCCGGCTTTTCTTTTTCACACGCGCTCCGATACGACGAAAGGTTTTCGGTAATTGCGCGACAGATACCGATTGGCTTGTTCGCTGAATTGGCCGACGAATCTTTCCGTCCCGGAATCCATCGTCAACCAAGGGCCAAGAATTCGAGGCGTCTTTTGTACGTCCACTACATTGAGTAAGAGGTGTTCCTGAAAACTCTCGAATGCATCAAGCAGCTCTTTTTTTGACTTGATGGGTCCTACTATTTCATCGCGTGAGGCTGTATGCCCGAGCCTATAAGAAATATTTCCCATGTGACACAAGGCGGTAGAAAGATGCCCTTCGAGGATATCGGCGTTAAGGTCGCTGACTTTGCGGCTGCGTACCGCCTTGATAAAGTTCGCGTGGTGAGAGCCGCCGCCAGTTACCTTAAACTGCCTGAGCTTCTTTCCGCTATTGTCATATGCCCAGCCGCCGGCGAAGTAACCGTGTTCGCATTCAATTACCATGTAAGTACGAATACCCCTGTAGGTCGGGTCCATGGCGGGGTCGCCCTTCCTGCGGGGCAGGTTACGCATCTCAAAGATAATCGGGGCCGGCTTGTAGTCCCAAAAAACCACCTGGGTGTTTGGCGTCTGCCTGTCATCGTCCCAGAGAAACTTTCCTCCGAAACTTATCACCCGTGGTGCCAGCGAGTTATATCCTAACACCCAGCGGCAGGTATCAATAAAATGTATGCCGTTATTACCCAAATCACCATTGCCGTAGGGCCACTGCCAGTGCCAATCGTAGTGCAGCTTCTTGCGCATCAGCGGTGCCATAGAGGCCGGCCCGATCCACATATTATAGTCAACCGTCTCAGGAATTGGCTGAGGGCCATTGACTTTGCCGATACTTCCACGCCGGTCGAAGTAATAGCACCGTGCCCTTAGAATCCTGCCGAGATGTCCCTGCCGGATATACTCAAATGCCTCCATAAGCCCTTCGTCGGAGCGGCGCTGGGTCCCTGCCTGTACTATCCGATTGTATTTCCGGGCCGCTTCGACCATCTTGCGGCCTTCCCAGATATTGTGTGAGACCGGCTTTTCCACATAAACATCCTTGCCGGCCTGGCAGGCCCAGACGGTAATAAGTGAATGCCAGTGATTTGGGGCGGCGATGATAACAGCATCGATATTTTTGTCTTCCAGGAGCTTGCGAACATCAACGCAGGTATCAACTTTTTCATTGCGTTCTTTAAATGTCTTTACTTCCCGGTCGATAAATTCTCTATCTACATCACAAAGCGCCACAACGCGGACGCCGGGGATTCTCCCAAACCATTTGATATGATTACTGCCCTGGCTGCGAAAACCCACAACAGCGAGGCGGACATCGTTATTGGCACCGAGCACACGGGAATATGGCGCGAGAGCTGTGGCAGTTCCTCCGACGAGAGCACTTTTCATTAATGTACGGCGTGTAAAACTATTCATAATCGTTCTCCTAACACAAGTGAATTACATTGCATAAGATTATCAAATTTATTTCCAAAAAGCAAATGTTGTTTTGGCTTTGTTTTGGGTTTGCCTTTTGAATGATTATCGATTAATGATGATTGATTATTGTTTTTATTTGATTTGAGTTTAATCTATTGACACTGTTTAGTTCCCCTGTTGCGAATCAGGCGAGTAGTTCCCTGGTACAAGCTCCGGCAGGCGAAAAAATGAGCGCCTCTATAATAGGAGCTAGTTAAACGATTGATACGAAAAATGGCTTGTTTTTCGGAGGGTGAGTTTTGCAAAGTGCTTATATATAAAGGAATAAAAAATTTTTTAGAAAATTTGATTTTTGTTTTGGATTACTATCACTTTTTGTCGAAGATTGGTCGTTTTTTAGTGTTTGATACTGGATTCTTCATCGGTCCCGTCAGACGAAAAATCACCATCCACTTCGTACCTTAGGCAAAAGAACACTTAAGTTTGCTCAGTGGATGCCACCAGCCCCTGGTAGCACAACATAGTAGGCAATAATACCCTCGTTGTGTTGAGTTCTAAATGGAAGTAATTTCCAGAGGGGGCTACAATTGTCTGATGTTGAGAAACGTTGCTGATACCTTCCATCAGACAATGTAGCATAGGATTTCACATCATTACAGAAAGAAGATGAACAGGACGGAGATGACGAACAGTAGAGTATGTCTTTCAGGTTGAAAGAGAAAGAACCTGTCCCTTGTATTGGAAGTAAGAGCGATTTGCGGAAGTAACGGTGTCCACATAAAGCCATTTTATCTTCGTCTTCCAGAACCTTTGAGTGATTGGTAAAATAGTCCATCGATTGAGAAGAAGCTCGGAGCACTTTCCCAAGAAATGGCATCTCATTCACACATTCATAGTTTCCACCTTCTGCGCAGCCATCTTGGATTCCGACGAATGCCGATACTCGAAAAGAAGATTGAGTAATCATCTCAAGTACCTCATTATTATCATTAAAGAAAAGAAATCCCCACTTATTACCAAATTGGAAGATACGAGATATCTTGGTGCGATGCTTCAGAGATAAAGTAAATGAATGGGTTCGTGCATCAGACGTGATTTTTTGCCAAAAATCAGAGCAATCACCACTGGTTTGCGGAGAAGAGTCAGAGAGAATGAAGACATCGTATGGCAGAGAAAGTACGCAAGGGATTAAATCGTTCCCACAACTTGGGTAGAATAGGAGTCGAGGGTGTGTCTCCTTAAGCTTCCTCAAAAATAAATCATGATCAAACATGTGCGAATGTTTCTTCATCTTGACTATGTATATATGGTTTCCGTATAAAAAGACTAAAAAAATTTCGTAACGCTTGAATCATATCTCTTTTTGTTCCCAGAAATATCAAGACTTTAGGGGAAAACAACATATATAAAATCAAAAATAAAATAGCAAAATGACATTTAAAAATTCAAATATTCAAACTATTTCGTTTATTTCTCGTTAGCTGATATAAAGATGTCGAGGATTATCTCATTAAAGGTTGGAAGGTACCGCTTAAATAAAAATCCAATCCTACTATCAGAAATCGGTTGTTCAGGAATTATACAATCGTGTATTAAAGGCTGATTATCGAAAGCACGGTTAGAAAATTCTAACCAATAATACGGATCATCTGGACGTTGAAAGGGGAATAGTTCTTCAAAATCTTCCTTTATCCATTTAATACGAGCATTTTTCAACCTTTTACGATCCAGTAATAATTTGACTTGGTTACGGTTAATGCGGATTCCATCCCAGCCGTTTTTCCAGCATTGAATGGCAAAGAAGAGCGATATTGTGCGATGCTCGCATCTTGCTTGCTCGCGATTTTCCAATGCTAAGCCGCTGTACATTGGTAAGAACCTCCCAGTTCCAAATCTCTAATACTTTTGAACTATAAATTTTTCGATATGCGATTTGATCATCAGAAGAAAGATTCGAGTTGCTCGCATATTTATAGTGTCGTCATAAGAGAATGACGACTTAAGATAATTTGCATTATCGGAATGTTTATATATAA
>JAUWBX010000509.1 GCA_030609625.1 Phycisphaerae bacterium | reverse complement strand
AATCCCTCTGGATTCGGTCAGGCTTCTTGCGCCTATCCCTCGGCCGGGCAAAGCGCTCGCTTTGGCGGGCAATTACAGCGAGCATATTAAGGAGGCCAGCGTTAACCGCGGCTTTAATGTCGGACTCTCGGATTCGCCGCGAATGACGACGGTGCCCAGGCCTTTTCTTATGCCGCCGACAGTGGTAATCGGGCCCGATGAACAGATACCCTGGCCGGCCTACAGCAAAGACATAGATTATGAGCTTGAGCTTGCGATTGTAATCGGTAAAGAAGCCAAAGCCGTTTCGGCCGACAGTGCCCTTGGCTACATCGCCGGCTATACAATCGTCAACGATGTATCAGCTCGCAGCGTAACTTTTACAAAGAACAGAGCCGAACGGCCGTGGGACGAATTCTACGATTGGCTGAACGGCAAATGGGCCGACGGATTTTTGCCGATGGGGCCGTACCTGCTGACCTGCGACGAAGTCGCTGACGTGCAAAATCTGGATATGACCCTTACCGTCAACGGCCAGGTCCGCCAGAAAGCAAATACATCGCAGATGATTTATCCGGTGGCCGACATTGTCTCATTTTTAAGCCATATAATGACACTCGAGCCGGGCGACGTTATTGCCACCGGCACACCATCCGGCGTAGGTTTGGCCACAGGCGATTATTTACAGCCGGGCGCTCGCATCGAATGTACCATCGAAAAACTCGGCACTCTGACAAACACGCTTAGCGACCGACCGGAGAAGTTTTACGAACCACTGGGCAATTGATGATTGACTCAACTTGTCATTCTGAACGCAAAGAGCCTTTAGCCCTGAGCGCAGCCAAAGGGGAAGAATCTCACACTCGCAACGGGATAAAACCCTGTTCTAAGGCCAGATGCTTCGCTGCGCTCTCCGTAAGGAGTCCTTCGGACAGCATGACAGTTTAAAAGTCAGTCAAGTTGAGTATTGATTATTTGCTATTGATGATAGAGAGCGAACTTTCACATCTTTACGTGAGGGCAAATGCAAGAGATTTCCCCACAAGCCCTTGTAAAAAAAACACGCAGTAAAAAAGGAAAGACCACAGGCTCAAAACACAAGATTCAAGATAGACAACTGATGGCAGGCGGCAGACTCAGGATTGATGGCCGGGCGATTTGGGTGTATAATCGGCATGACCAAAAGGCACAAGCTGTAATCACACTGTTTATTAGAAAGGTTTATTATGAGAGGATTGAAGCAAGGATATAAATGGTCGCTGACAGTATTTGCTGCGACGTTGATGTTAGTCTGTGTCCAGGCCCGGGCGGCGGACGCTTCGACAAATAGGATAGAGATTTATAAGCCAAATCCGGCGTACTGGCAATATAAGGGTAAGCCCGTTCTGCTGATAGGCGGTACTCAAGACGACAACCTTTTTCAGATTCCGAATTTGAAAGAGCACTTAGACCTGCTCAAGGCCGTGGGCGGTAACTATGTGCGCAACACGATGTCCGCCCGGGACGAAGGCAACGTCTGGCAATTCAAAAAAGTAAACGGCAAATACGACCTGGATAAGTGGAACGCAGAATACTGGCAAAGGTTCGAGAGCTTCCTTAAACTGACAAATCAGCGTGACATTATCGTCCAGATTGAAGTCTGGGCGACGTTCGATTACTATCGCGATATCTGGGCGGTCAATCCGTTCAACCCGAAGAATAATATCAACTACACCGCTAAACAGACAGGGCTGCCTGAACGGGTCAATACCCACCCAACCCGTACGGATAACAATTTTTTCTGGTCGGTGCCGGCCGAACGCAACCAGAAAATAGTGCTCAAATATCAGCGGCGATTTGTTGACAAAATGCTTTCCTATTCGCTGAAGTTCGGCAACGTGCTTTACTGTATGGATAACGAAACATCAGTAACGCCGGAGTGGGGCAAATACTGGTCGCAATACATCAAAGCAAAAGCCAAAGCGGCCGGCCTGCGCGTTCAAACGACGGAGATGTGGGACAAGTGGGACCTGGCGCATCCACAGCACAATCC
>JAUWBX010000328.1 GCA_030609625.1 Phycisphaerae bacterium | reverse complement strand
GGATTTGGGTTTTGAGAAAATAGCGGCCGGTAACAAAGTAATTATCAATGGTACTATCGGTGACCACGGGATGACTATTATTTCGCAGCGAGAAGGTATTAAATTTCAGTCCCAGTTGGAAAGCGACTGTGCGGGCATAGCCGGATTAACGTGTCAATTGCTGGAAAAGACAGGTGGTGTAAAATTTATGCGGGACCCGACCCGCGGGGGGTTAGCCGCGACACTTAATGAGATTTCAATGGGAACCGGCTTTAGTATCGAAATTAACGAAGCCGACGTTCCGGTCAATCCGACAGTGCAAGCGGCAGCCGATATGCTCGGTTTTGATGTGCTCAATATTGCAAACGAAGGTAAATTCGTTGCGATTGTCTCGCCGGAATCAGCAGACGATTGCCTGAACGTATGCAAAAACCATCCGCTGGGTAAAGAGGCAAGTATAATTGGCCAGGTTGTGCAAACCCGCGACATGCCTATGGTGGAAATGATAACCAAAATCAGCGGCAGGAGAATTGTCCAGATGCCATACGGACGAGAACTGCCGAGGATATGCTGATGTACGAACCCATGATAGCACGGCGGCCTGCGAGACAGGCAGCTACCTATCGATAGCCAACAACGTAATACAATAGCCCATGACATCGAAATCACAATAAAAGCTATCAAAACCGACGTGTTTTCTTTAAGCTGCGCCGCATAAACGATGATTCTGTCCATACACGCACCCGCTACAATATCACCAAGAATATCATCAATTACCGTCTCCCGCATATCTGGAGGCCGACCTTCAACTGTTTTTGGGAAGTTTTTGTAAGCTGGTTTGTAAGCGCCTTTTTGAGTGCGTTGTAAGTTCCCGTAATCACAAGACTTACTGTTTTCGGGCAGCGGCCCTCGAATCCGAAGATTGCAGGTTCGAGTCCTGCCGGGCGCGTTTTGATAAAGCCTCAACTGCCAATCTACATGGCTCTCCTAGGGAGTCCTTACGGACTGAAATTAAACCTCCAGCCGAAGATTTTCCCGGTTTTTATTATCGTCGCATCTATTTTGCTCTACAGGGCAAAGAAACCGTCCTATAACATATTTGCCCACTCAAGCGGTCGATTGCATAAGTCGATAAGAGAAAAGACAGTTGTCCCGATGTATCGGGATGGATTGTGCGCTTGAAAGGCAGAAGATAAACAGGTAACGGCACCAAAGGATGAAAAGAGGTTTTTCACTTATTGAGTTGATAATAGTCGTCGCTGTCCTGGGAATTATGGCAGCTATTGTTGTGCCTCAATTTCAGTCCCACTCAACACAGGCCAAGGAATCTGTGGCCAAGGACAGTCTGCGCATATTACGAGGTGCGATTGAGTTGTACACCGCCCAGCACAGTGGCATCCCGCCGGGCTATACAAATGATGACCCACAGACGTCTCCAAGCAGTTCCAATTTTAATAATCAGCTCATAGTTAATGGTCGTTATATGTCAAAAATGCCCGAGAACCCCTTCAATAACCGCAAAGACATCAGGATGCTCGAAAACAGTGAAATATTTCCTCAAAACGCAACCAGCAACTATGGCTGGGTATATCAGGCAGCGGCAAAAACAATCAGACTCGATTGGCAGGGTATGGATAAATACGAAATTCGCTACTTTGATTACTGAAAAGCCATTTCCTTAATTCAAAGTGCCTAAAGTGAACTAAAGTCAATGTGGTTATCAGGTTATCAGGACATCAGGTAGTGGTTATCAGGTTACCAGGATATCAGGTTAACTTTGTTTTTTCCTGGTATCCCGATTCCCTGATATCCACCGTAAGGTGTCCTGTGGACTGCACCCTGATTTCCTGATTTGCTGATCCCGGCGCGCCGGGATATTTTAGGCACTTCAAACTTTAGTCACTTTGATTTTGTAACTTTTTGGAAGATTAAACTCTCCCATGGGTTGTCATCAGGATTAAAAGGCAGCTTATAATTCGGATATTTCTTCGTATCTACGATGTATTCGGGGAAACTGAATCGGTCAGTCCACCACAATTGGCCATCACTGGAAACCAGACCAACGAAAAAATCCCGAGTTCGGCCTTGCACCGCGCTATCGCCAAGTTTGACGCGAAAGTGTTCTATTGCTATCTCAACGATTAATTCTCGCTTCTCCTGCGAGTATTGAACTGTCCACTGGCCCGGCTCGAATAGTCCTTTACCACCCATTTTCATTTGCGTAGCAGTTACCTCGCCGGGCCTCATCTTCGTCCTGCCGAGACTGACCACCGCTGAGGAAATCGTCCCATCCGGCTCAAAGACAATTTCCCACCTGCCTTTATCTGCTTTCCATCTGCCGACAAGTTGGCCTTGGCCAAGGCTAACCATCTTATTTGCGACGACGCAGAAACAGACCGCCAAGACCAAGCAGTATAACGGTCATTGGCTCAGGAATAATAGTGATAGCTACTGAATCGGCCGGGGCCCCATACTCTGGGTCAACGAACAACGAAATCGTGGCGTATCACCTAAACTTCTCTGAGTCCGTATTATGGACAGTCAGGAGCCGGAGCATCGGAAAGCTGCCAGTTGGCGAGCAAGATGGCCAGGTCATTGAACGAGACGCGATACTTCTGCTCACCCTCAGGCAAGTGGTCGAAGTCAGCACAAATTTGATTGCCGGTCAGTAACTCCAAAGGCTTATTCCAGGCTGCAGCTAATATCTCCACGTCATTGAATGACACCCAGTAGTTATTCTCCGAAGCGCCATCTGCGTCACCATGGCACTGTCTCGGGTTAATACTGGCACACCAGCAATCAGGCTTACCCACAGCAACCCATTCGTCCATTTGTGGACCAGTATATGACGCTGTCGCACCAGTGGTGATTTGAACATTGGCTGCGCCTGTCAAATCCACGGATGCTTCTGAAGCATCTTCCAGCACAACATTGCCTCGTGTTGCATTTGTGGTAACAGTTAGTAGGCATGTTTCACTACACGTAACGGTGCAAAGTCTGCCCTGCGTGGCTGGAGCCTTCGTGTCATAGAGCGAGCCCATCTCGATGGTGATACCATTCGTACCCAGGCCACCCAGTGCGCCCGGGTCATTTCCGTCAGCCACGGGCGAATAACCAGCTACACTCCAATCACTGACTTCACCGGTCGCAGGGTCCACAGTAATATACCGGCTGAAATTGGCCGGGAAAATACCGTAGCCGTTGTTGTCATCACCAACCGCGAAGTCGCTGATGGCGTCAATAGTACCGGGATCGACCGTGATGTCCAGAGCAAACGCTCTGACCAGCTCAGTCTCATCCGATGAATAGTCGATGGCGACTACTCCTTCGCCCAGGTCGGTGACAGTGATGGTAACCGCTGCCCACACTGGTGTAGTGAGCATCGCCACCACCAGGACAAAAAATGTTTTTCTCATAATACAACTCCTTATTCTTCTCATCTGGTCTGCGCAGAACAACATATTCTGCTCTCTTGGTTTTGTTTCCTGCCTTACAAAACAAACGTTAAGCACGCTTGTTCATTATAACACTCAGTACTTTTGAATCATTAAACATAACTATCCGGCGCCGGCAGGAAAAGCTGGAAATACTCACAATTCTCCCCTTAGACATCCTCCTTTCTCGCTGATTAAGCGAAATATGTGCCCTACAATACTTGCACAGTTTTAATTGGTGAAGATTAACCATATCCTAACACAAGTTTTTACAAATTTCAAGAGAAATTTGCAGAAAAACAAAAAATGGGTGTGGCCAGATTTTCCGGCAAGCGATTTTAAGTTCATTTGGAATCCGCCTACGGCGGACAAGATTGGGTTTGAATTGGGTTTGTTTTTTTTGGCCGGAAAGCGGTTCATTTTTATAATCCTCTATAACATATAAGTTTACGTTCATTTTTAGCATTTTGGAGATTGGGTTTGTTTATTCGGACTGTAAAATCATCTTTTTTTCTGTAATCCTTTGTTATAATTGAGTTTATATTCATTTTGGCTTTTCGGAGATTGGGTTTGATTGGGTTTGAATTGGGTTTGTTTTCACCAAGTGTCCAATCGCGTTTTCTTTCATAATCCTTTGTATATACTGAGTTTGCAATCCGCCTA
>JAUWBX010000512.1 GCA_030609625.1 Phycisphaerae bacterium | reverse complement strand
GAATCGCTTATGCACCAGAGCTGGGGCGGTGATTTAGTTGGTATGACCGGTATGCCGGAAGCGAAGTTGGCCAGAGAGGCACAAATCTGCTATGCATTAGTCGGGTTAGCCAGCGATTATGACTGCTGGAAACCGCACGAGGCGCAAAAGAACAAACAAACTCTGCTAAAAGAGATAATCGGGAATCTGCAGGCGGCAACAAATAATTGTCTGAAACTTATAAAGGCCGTTTTGACAAACGAGCGCGAACTTGTTTGTGATGATTGCCACTGTAGAAAGAGTCTCGAATTGGCTGTCTGGACAGACCAGAGCCAAATCAAGATGACTGATGAAGAAAAATTGAAAGTGCTTTTCGAATAGCTTATTATTTGTTGGAGGGAATTTAAAAGGACAACAGTATGAAAGATGCAATTCAGAAAGGGTTTATCCCGGCAGTTGGTTTTGTTTTTATTATGTTATTGGTGAACTGCCAGGAGGCCACTGCAAACAGGGGGCTAAAAGAACAGTTAAAGCAGAATGCCGAAGGGATTTTAAGGCGAATAAAGCAGAATACCGAAGGAATCTCAAGGCGAAAGGAGCTTGTAGAAAATGGGACGTTCATCCAGATTCCGGGTCCCAACCCTATTATCACGCCCGGTCCTGACGGTGCGTGGGATGATGGTGTTATCGAGGCGGCGGACGCCTTCAAGGACGTCGATACGTATTATTTCTATTATCACGCCACCGGTGCGGGTAAGGGATATCGCCTCGGCGTGGCGAGCTCTACGCATCCTTTGGGACCCTTCAAGAAACACGGCGATAAACCCGTTTTGGACCTCGGCCCGGCGGGAAGCTGGGATGACAAGTATGTGGCCTGCGCGATGGTTCTCAAGGACGGCCGGGAAAAGTACTATATGTGGTATTCCGGCTATGGCAGCCAGCGGCAGCATCAAAAATGGAGCATCGGCCTTGCTACCGCCGCCCATCCATTAGGGCCTTGGAAAAAATACGAGGGCAATCCCATACTGGAAGATTTCGGATATGTCGGCGGCGTGCTCAAGGTCAAAGGAAAGTATCATCTCTACAGTGCGCATCCGATTAGCTTCACCGGCTATAAGGATGATTACAGCCCGCTGGCATTGGCGGTTGCTGAGACGCCCGAGGGGCCGTATGCGAAATACAAGGGCAATCCACTTATGGAAAAAGGTGATTTCGGCGACTGGGACGACGGCGGTATCTCCGAAGCTGAAGTTCTATATCACGGGGGTGTCTTCCATATGTTTTACGGGGGAACGCAACTGTACGGCCCCCGGCTCGAAAGTATCGGATATGCCTATAGTCTCGACGGGTATAATTTTATAAAGTACCTGCGGAACCCGGTAGCCGTGCGACAGGCCAATCCTAATGCCGGCGCCTTTGCCGAGGTGCACGCCATTATCGAGCCACCGTTTATCTACCTGTATCACACGCTGCGCTATGAAAAACATAACAATAAGAGCTTCCCCTGGTTTGAAGATTTGGGCATTCAGGTGCTGGTTACCCAAAGACCTTTCAGCCTTGATATGCTGGTGCTGAACCTTGAGAGACTGGGCCCCAACAAAGTCACCGCACTGGCCGATTCGCCGCCGATTTGTTTAGGCAACACGACTGATGTTACACTGACCGCCGAATGCGCATACACAAAGAAGGCAAGAAGACCCATTCGAGTGCACATCAGGGCGAGTTACGATGGCGTCAACTATGACACCGCCGATTTAACCTCATTCTATAACGATTTCAGGCCGGGCGAAACTGCGAGGAGAACCTCTGAGTTGGATACGAAAGTTCGCTTTATCAAGGTCCTTGTGGAAAATCTGGACGAATCTGAGGGTGTCTCGGACGTGCGCGTCATAGCTACGCTGGGCGGCTAATAAGGGAAGACTGAAAAATGCTTTTCGAATAGTAGTTAGATGGTGAGCGGTGAGTGGCGAGTAGGTTATCAGG
>JAUWBX010000099.1 GCA_030609625.1 Phycisphaerae bacterium | reverse complement strand
CCAATTTCCTCTTGAAGGTTGCGGGAGTGGAACCTACACTGGACTTCTCGCAAAGGAGTTAGTGCGCTGCGGTCATGAAGTCTTTCTGATCCATCCTGAGGGTCAGCATGGTACTATAGAGTGCCCTTCAATAACGTACGACTGCACTGTGCGCCGAAGAGAACACCGCTTCATGCCATGCTTCACTACGCTTGGGAGTGACAGTATTCGCTTCCCATTATTAGACCAATCTGAGATGAAACTTATCACATCTCGTATCCACGCTACTTTGGCTAAGGCCTGCCAAATGTGGAACCCAACCCTTATACATATCAATCACTTATGGATGGCAGTAGAGCCCGCAGTTAGTCTTGGGCTCCCTACGGTGGTGACAGTGCATGGAACTGAATTGGCTATTCAGGAAGAGAAACCCGATCTCCGAGAGAGTATAACATGGTCTATCCAATGGGTCGATGCTCTAATTGCGGTAAGCGATCATGTTCTCGACCGACTCATTTCGCTTTATCCAACGGCTCAAAAGAAAGCGAATCGTATTTGGAATTGCGCCGATACGGACATTTGTGCTGCAGCTGTGTCGAAAAGGAGCAGCCGATGGTCCGAGTTGGGAATCGGAAATTTGGACGGTGGTGAGTACAAAGTTGTGTGCTTTGTTGGCAAGATATCTACTCACAAAGGAGTTCATGTGCTTCTTCAGGCAGCGGAGATGTACGAAAAGAAAGTCCCTAATGTTATCACGTTGCTGATCGGTACAGGCACAGAACTTAATGCCCTTGTCGACATGGCAACAAAGCTTGGGCTTCAGCGTGTGCGATTTGTTCGTTCACTTCCGTACCAGGACGCTCTCTGTGCTATGGCAAAAGCTGATGTAGTTGTGGTCCCATCGCTTAATGAGCCCTTTGGCCTAACGGCTATTGAAGCCCTTACAATGGGAACACCAGTAGTTGCCAGCGACGTTGGAGGCTTGAGTGAATTTGCCACTATTGCTGGAGGTACTCTGGTAGCTCCAGGTTCACCTGATGAACTGGGGGCGGCCGTCCTTTGCGTCTTGGACACATATGGAAGGAAACAGCGGGAGCCTGAGATCAAACCACCGCTCGATTTATTTAGAAACGACGTCTGGGTTGATAGGATTTGCCAAATCTACAAGCGGTGCTTGGCGAACCAAATAGGTGAAACTGAGAGTCGCTCATTTGTCCCAGCAACAAGGCTATGTGAAACCTGGGGCTGATATGGAACGACCTTTGTCAAGTGCGGAATGATGAAGGGTGGACACCAGACTCAAGACATAAGACTCAGGGCACAATAATATTGATTGGGAGTGGCGTTGCGCTTATATTGTGGCCGAATATTGTTCGAAGGTCTGGAGTTTGTTAGTGAGTGAGCACGGTAATATTCGGAAAGTTGATGTCTCGGCGACCTTTGCGTGTGTTGGTGCGTTGAGCTTCTGGGCGTTGGGGCCGATATTTGTAAAATACCTGACGGGGTATGTGGATTCGTGGACGCAAAACCTGCTGCGCTATTCGGTGTCGTGCTTAGTGTGGCTGCCATTTCTTTTCTTTTCCATTAAGACAAAACGGCTCGATAGAAGGGTCTGGCGAAGGGCTGTTGTGCCGGGTGTGGCAAATGTCATTATGCAGAGCTTGTTCGCCTGTGCTTTTTACTATATTGGGCCGGCCTTTATGGTTCTGCTGACGAAATCGTCTATTATCTGGATAACGAGTTTTTCGTTAATATTCTTCCCCGAAGAAAGAGCATTGGTCAAAAGCAAACGTTTCTGGTCAGGGTTGGCGCTTTCGGCGATGGGGGTGATCGGCGTGCTTTATTATAAGGAAGATTTCGCAGCGGCCGGGACCCTGACGGGTATAGTTCTTGCTCTTGCGATGGCGTTTATGTGGGCGGTATATATAGTTTCTGCGCGAATCGCTTTTAAGGATATTGATTCCCGGCAGGGCTTTTCGGTGATAAGCATATATACGGTTGGCGGGCTTTTTGTGCTTGCACTGTTGTTCGGTGAGTTGGGGGACTGCGTGAAGATGGGCGCCTGGCAGTGGGCGTGTATTGTGATTTCCGGGGCGACGGCCATAGCATTGTCGCATACTCTGTACTATTCGGCGATGAGGCGTATCGGGGCGACTATCCCGGCGCTTGTTATGTTGGCGCAGCCATTTATCGTCCTTGCGATTTCCTATGTGGTCTTCAGGGAATCGTTGAATGTTTTTCAATTGCTTTTCGGGGTGGTTTTGTTGGCAGGCTCTGGCCTTGCCATCTGGGCGCAGGAACATCTTAAGCGCGGCTTGTGAAATCCCGAAGTTGGGCGATTGACAATAGGCGGCTATAGGCTTTAAGATATGTTAGCTCGTTAAGCAGCTTACGTACAGTAAAGACGTCTATGAAAATTTATAAAAAGATTTGCATATGAGGAGACAAATTATGCGCAAAGTCCTGAACGTTATTATATTGATTACAGTCGTTGCATTTTCACAGGCTCAGGTTTTAGCCCAAACGCGTGAAAGGTCGGAAGTTTCCGTTACGTACAAATGGAAGCTGGGAGACCTTTACGTTTCGGACGAGGCGTGGAATAAGGCCAAACAGAAACTTGTTGCTCAGTTTGATGAAGTTAGCGGGTACCAAGGTAAATTAGCAGGCTCTGCGTCTGAATTGTTGGCTTGTCTGGAGTTTGACAGCCGAGTCTCTAAGGAATTTGGGCGCCTGTACAGCTATGCGAGTATGAAATCCGACGAGGACACACGCAGTTCGGAATATCTGGCAATGAAGCAGGAGATGCAGCAGCTTGGTACGGATTACAATTCCAAGGCGGCATTTATTACGCCGGAAATTGCCAAGATGGATAAAAGCAAAATCGATACGTTTATTGGGCAAGAACGTGGTTTGAAAATCTATAAGATGGTTTTGTATGACATCCAGCGGAAGAAGGCCCATACACTATCAGAAAAGGAGGAGAAAATATTGGCGGAGGCGGGTTTGTTGGCCAGTGGCCCATCTATGATTTACGGGGTCTTCAGTAACGCAGAGCTGCCTTATCCTGAGATTACATTAAGTGACGGCACTACGGCCAAGCTGACCAAGGCCGGTTACTCCCGCCATCGGGCTTCGTCCAATCGAGATGACCGCGAAGCAGTATTTCAGGCATTCTGGGAGACATTTACCAAGTTCAAAGGGACTTTCGGTACGCAGCTTTATGCGAATGTGAAGAAGGATATGTTCTATGTCCGCACGCGCGGCTATGAGTCTTCGCTTCACAGCGCATTGGATAAGAATAATATTCCTACGGAAGTATATATGGCTCTTATTGAGAACGTTACCAATAATCTTGATTCATTTCATAGGTGCCTAAAGTTGAAAAAACGAATGTTGGGCGTAGAGACGTTAAAATATTCGGATTTATATGCGCCGGTGGTTAAAGGTGTCGATTTGAAATATACGTTCGATGAAGCAAAAGAGCTTGTGCTTGATTCGGTAAAACCGTTAGGGAGCAGCTACGGTCGTGTTGCAGCAAAGGCCTTTAAGGAACGATGGATAGACGTTTATCCGACGCCGGGTAAGCGTGCAGGTGCATATTCCAACGGCAGCGCTTATGATGTTCATCCTTATATCCTTTTGAATTACAACGGTCAATATGACGATGTGAGCACCTTAGCTCACGAGCTTGGTCATACAATGCACAGTTATTACTCCAACAAAACCCAGCCCTATCCGACAGCCGACTATTCGATTTTTGTCGCGGAGGTGGCTTCCACTTTTAATGAGGCCCTGCTGATTGACAAAATGCTCAAAGAAATTAAAGATGATGACACACGGTTATCTTTGCTGATGAATTACTTAGAAGGAATCAGGCAGACGGTTTTTCGACAGACCCAGTTTGCCGAGTTCGAGCTGCGTATTCACGAAAAGGCCGAGCGTGGTGAGCCGCTGACAGGCGATGTGCTGAACGAAATTTACGGTGAGATTCTCAAAAAATACTATGGCCACGATAAAGGAATTTGCCATATCGATGACCTGTATGCGGTTGAATGGGCATACGTTCCGCATTTTTATTATAACTTTTATGTGTATCAGTATTCGACATCCTTTACTGCGTCCACGGCTTTGGCTGAAAAGGTGTTAGGCAAAGAAAAAGGCGCGGTCGGAAAATACATTGAATTTATATCGTCCGGTGGTTCCGATTATCCAATTGAACTTTTGAAGAAAGCGGGAGTGGATATGACAGGCGCTGAGCCATTCAATAAAACGATGGCGGCGATGAATCGAACTATGGATGAAATCGAGGCGATTTTAGATAAAAAAGGCAAGTAACAGTAAATATCCGACAAGCTATTTCAAAGAGGCAAAGAACCTCTTGAATCTGGGCTGATATTTGTCGGTAATGTCGAATGAGCTAATTACGCCCTTTGCTTTTCCGACTATTGATTTTCTTTCCACAAATCCGAAATATCTTGAATCTCTGCTATTGTCCCTGTTATCGCCCATAACAAAGTAGCTGTCCTGTGGTACCGTAATCGGCCCGAAGTTTCGCACTGCTGCAATTGAAGGGGTGCTCATTACCGCATGAGGAAGTCCATCCAAATCTTCCATTGCCAATATACACTTTTCTTTCAGTTTGCCGGACAGATGTTCCGTGTATTTCGAGTCGATTTTTGTATAGCCAGCCGGTTCTCCGTTCAGAAAAAGTGTATTGTCTCTTAATTCGATTGTGTCACCGGGCCGGCCTATTATTCTCTTGACTAACCGAGTTTCATCTTCAGGAGAAAAGCAAACTACTATGTCGCCCCTTTGGGGGTCCGACCATTTTGCAAGCCGATGCAAAGTAAGAGGAAATCTCAAGTCGTAGGCTATTTTATCGACGTAAATCAAATCACCTTCCAGTATAGTAGGATTCATAGAGCCGGTCGGGACCCAGTTCCAGTCTGCCAGACTTGATTTTACAGGTACTACTACAAACACTATGAAAAAGATGGTCACTCGCCATTCTTTCCAGAGCCTGTAAATAAATCTTTTCGCTTTTTGTATTTTCATTTTTCCTCTATAAATTATTATCGGTTAAGAAAGTCTAATTCTATACGTGAAAAATTCGTAAATGTTCTTTATTTGTCCTTTTTTACACCGATATTTGCTTTTGCCGGCCGACAATCTGTCTCTTTGACGGACGAAGCAATCCCGGAAGATCTGGCCATACCCGTTTGAGAAAATGTTTCTTGTTACGGTTGCGTTTGTTACGGGAATTTGGTATTTTTGTGAAATATCGAGCTTTCAAAAGTTCATAATGCAGGGAATGTTATTTAGGAATGTCAACTTGTATTTGTGAAAGGAGAGGCTATGGTTAAGCGAATTGTGTCGGGGAAAGTGCTCTGTCTTCTACTGTTTGTTGTTATGTTAGGATGTATATCCTGCCAGCGAACGGTGGACATTGTTACCGAGCCGTATCTGTTGGACACGGGGCTGGTGTCGCGTTCGATTTGTTTTGAGAATCCGAGCGGTGCGCCTGACGAAGGCGGCAGGGCAGCCAGCCGGCTCGGTGCCGGACGAAAGGGGGCACCCTCGATTTCATTGAAAGCAGGTCAGGAGGTACAGCTTTGCGACATCGAGGGGCCGGGGACGATTCGGCATATCTGGATGACGACACGAAGGGACGCGGTTACTCTGCGGGGCCTGGTGATTCGTGCCTGGTGGGATGGGCAGGAACATCCGAGTGTCGAATGCCCGATTGGTGATTTTATGGGATTTGCGCATGGCAAAGTGATGCCGTATTACTCGGCGGTGCACTCGTTAGGCCAAAATGCCGGTATGAATATCTGGCTGCCTATGCCGTTTGCCAGGCGCGCGAAGATTACGCTGACCAACGAAGGCGAAAAGGACGTGCCGTTGTATTATCAGGTTGACTACACAATTGCAGATAAGCATCCGGATGATGTCGGTCGGCTGCATGTATTGTTCCGCAGGGAAAATCCGACAAAAATAAAGAAGGACTTTGTAATGCTGCCGCAGCGAAAGAACAAAGGCCGGTTTATGGGCGCAATCATCGGCGTACGCGATCTAACGCCCGGCCAGTGGTGGGGTGAAGGTGAGATAAAGATTTATATGGACGGCGACACAGACTTTCCCACCATTTGCGGCACGGGAAGTGAGGACTACGTGTGCCTGTCCTACGGCATGCAGCAGACGCCGTACCTTTATAACGGTTGCAGTCTGAACGAGAACAACTTCGTCTCGATGTACCGCTGGCACCTGCCTGACCCGATTTCGTGGCGAAAGGAATGTCGCATTACGATTCAGCAGATTGCCTGGAAGAAAGGCCTGGCCGAGACGCAGGACGACTGGTCATGCGCAACGTTCTGGTATGAGCCGGTTCCCAGTGCTGCATTGCCCAAGATGCCGGACGTCGGAGCCAGGACGGCAGATATCTGGCAGGATTAGACAGATAAGATTGTTTTGACAAAAGAGGTTTTACAAGAAAATAAAAGGAGAAGATTATGTTACGCAGATTATTGGCTATTGTATGTATCGGAGTATTGATGTGGTTGGCCGGCTGTGGGGAAGACTCTGTGGGGCCGGGTGCGGACCAAACAGAGGCTGGCTTTGTGAAGCTGTTTAATGGCAGGGACCTAAGCGGCTGGGAGACGAGCGGTAATGCCAAGTGGCTCGTCGAAGACGGCATGCTTGTGGGGACACAGGGTGAGAATAACGCTCCGGGCGACCTGTTTACGACAGATACGTACGGGGATTTTCTGGTGACTATCACCTACCGGGCTGAGTGGCCCTGTAACAGTGGTCTCTGGTTCCGCTACCAGTCACCCCAAAAGGCGTACCAGGCCGACATCCTCGAATACAAGAATCCGGTGTGCTATTCGGGCACGCTGTACTGTCCCGGCAAGATGTTTCTTGCAATGAATGAAGACAACAGTCTTGTGGACCGGGAGGGCTGGAATACGATGAAGGTTCGTGCTGAAGGAGACCATATTCAGATATGGCTTAACGACCAT
>JAUWBX010000273.1 GCA_030609625.1 Phycisphaerae bacterium | reverse complement strand
ACATAAAAACTGACCTGTAATCTCTGAAAGCGACCATTACCCACCGTCATTTCGAGCGGAGCCGAGAAATCTATTAAAATTGCTTGCCCCCGCATTTCTTTGGCAGGGGTCATTCCTGCGAAACCTGTCCTGAGCAAAGCCTGCCCTGAGCGAGCAACGCGAGTCGAAGGGAGCGCAGTCGAATGGGTCGAAGGAGCAGGAATCCATTTCCTTGTTATTGCGAGGAGTGAAGCGACGAAGCAATCTCGTTTTGAATTTCAAATTTTGGTAATTCGTGCTTGTTTAGTATTTAGATATTAGTATTTAGAATTTATAAAAAAATACGACCGGAGGATTTTTTATGTCTCACCCAAAACGATGTGACAACTGCTGCTTCTCGACCTTTGCCACCGGCACCGGCCGGGCCGTTCTTATCTGCCGCCAGAAAAAAGGCTCTGAAGGCACCTGGCTTGTCCGCTCCCTCCTCGACAAATGCCCCAACTTCCACCCTTCACGGGCAGCCAAAGCCCAAAACCACAACCCCCGTCTCATACCTCTTACCCGCGGCCAATTCACCATCGTTAGCGCCGAAGACTACCCCGTCCTGAGCCAATATACCTGGTTCGCCGAAGGCACTGACAAAAATTACTACGCCGTCCGAAAAGAAAACGGCAAAAGCATAAAAATGCACCGCCAGATTATGAACGCCCCCGACCATCTCGTCGTTGACCACATTGACCACAACGGCCTGAACAACCGCAGGAGTAATCTTCGCCTTGCAACCTTCACCCAAAACTGTCAGAACCAGAGAAGGCTCTCACACAAAACCTCAAAATACAAAGGCGTACACTGGCACAAAGGATGTAAAAAATGGGCCGCCCAGATAACATCCAACAAAAAAACCTACCACCTCGGCTACTTTACCAACGAAACCAAAGCCGCCAGCGCGTATGATCGAGCGGCTCGAAAATATCACGCCGACTTCGCACACCTGAACTTTCCAGATATTTAGCCCCGTCCTCTGGGCGGGGGTGCAAACGCGAGGAATGCAAATATTTAGCTTGAATTTCACAAAAACTAAAGACTTTTGACTTATACTCTGATACTTTGTACTCTTGTAATGTAGCGCCAGATATGTCTAAAGTCGTATATAGCATTTTTGTGACAGTTTTTTGTTGCTGTTTGCTTAAGCTGTTGCTATTAATGGGGTTTGTGGATTGGGTATTTCGATTTGCTTATATTTTGACTGTAAGAAATTCTTAATTATTTTCGTTTGAATTTCTTATAATCTATTTTTGGGGAAACAAAGTGCTATAAGTATGACCAAAAAACGGGTTTTTTGGAAACATGAGGTCGTAGAAATGTACGAGAATATTCAAGTCAGGAATTTTAGATGTATTACAAGGTTGGATGTAGACGACTTGGCCCAGGTCAATTTATTCGTTGGACAAAACAATTGCGGCAAAACTACACTTTTAGAGGCCTTTTTTCTACTGATAGGGGCGACCAATCCGGAATTGCCGGCCAGGGTTAACATATTCCGCGGTTTGCCGTTCGTTAGTAACGACCTCTGGGCTTCCTATTTCTACAACTTGGACTCGACGATTCCCATCGAGATCATAGGCCAAATGCGTCAGTCGCATAACAAACAGCACCTTTCAATACATCCTAGGCAAAAAAAAGCTAGCGTTATACCCAATTCGGGCACAGCCACTTTGTCTTTTGTAGGTGACTCAAAAAGAGGGCTCGAATTGGATGGTCTTGAACTCCACTATAAGGATTCTGATAGCTTAGATACAGAGACAGTATGTAAACTCTCTCTGAAAGGTAATGAATTGGTATTTGAAGGTTACAAAGAACCCCCAGTACGCGGCATATTTGTTAGTCCAACGACAGAATTTGACTGGAGAGCTAGATTCGACAGTATACAGCAGCACAAACGTACAAAAAAGCTAATTTCTGCAATACAACTAATTGAGCCTAGGCTGTCTGACTTTCGGCTCAACGCTTCTGGTGTGCTAGTTGGAGACATTGGATTGGCTAGCCTGATACCCTTCACCCTATTTGGAGGTGGAACTGCGAGATTCTTGTCTATAGCGATGTCTATGCTTGATTCTCCCAAGGGCATAGTCCTAATTGATGAGATAGAAAGTGGCCTTCATTACTCTGTACAGCAGACTGTTTGGGAGGCCGTGTTTGCGTGGGCTAATGAGTTTGATGTACAGGTTATCGCCACCACACATTCATATGAATGTATAAAAGCATATAAAAAATGTGCTACAGATTCGCTGTTCCCTGACCAAGCAAAGTTATTTCGAATTGAAAGGAAAAATGAGTTATTCTCGGTAGTTACGTACCCTCCTGATGAACTAGATAGATTTTTAAGAAAAATGTGGGAGGTAAGGTAAGTGCAGGCTACCGGGATTCCAGAGGAAATTCGCAATGAAAAGCTATTGATAGTCGAGGGTAAAGACGATGCTAAGTTCTTTGTTAATTTGCTGAAGAAACTAAGTATTGAAGGAGTTTATGTCACGGCCCTCGAAAGCAAATCTAATTTCAATGATGATCTTCCCGATTTAAAAAAAAGACCTGGCTTTCAGTATGTAACCCACCTAGGTGTAATTCGGGATAAGGACACAGACGACGCTTTTGAAAGCGTTAAAAATATACTTATTAGGAAGATGGATTTTCAAGACCTTCCTCAAAAAAATGGGCAGTTTGCAACGGGTACCCCAAAAATCGGCATCTTCATAATGCCAGGTGATTCCATTGCGGGTACCATGCTGGAAGACTTATGTCTCAAAACAGTTGAGAATAAACCAGCAATGCAGTGCGTGAATGATTTTGCCATGTGTCTTGACACTTTAGATGAGAAGCCTCATAATCTTTCGAAAAGTAAAGTGCAGGCTTATCTTGCTGCCCAACCAGAGATAGCCAATTCTGCTGGGTCTGGGTCTGAAAAGGGTTATTGGGATTTTAATTCACCGGAGCTTGATGAGTTGAAAACGTTTCTAATCAATTTCCGATAGGGAAAATAGGGAGAGTGGGGCTGTTGAAAAAGCCAGCCTTAAGCGCCGTCTATTTTTAAGAGACACTTAACTTCTAAGGCATTTCCCTTACTTCCGGTCTTTGGTCTTAATTAACCAATTAACCCATCGAACTCATCCACTCATTTACGCCCTCACTCAATATATTTGGGCTTCAGCCTACACTTGGCTGAAGCCCATTTTCCGGTTAACCGCTGTCCGCCGAACACCAAAAGCGCTCAGCGGCTCTCCTCAATTATCGATAGTCAATTGTAAATAATAAATCGACAATTATCAATAGCAAATTACCTCAACTACACATCTACTAATCCGCGCTATCCAATAAACGCAATACGCAATACGATATACGCAATACGAATTACCTGACCGCCGCCTGCGCCGCCGACAGTCGTGCAATCGGCACTCTAAACGGCGAGCAGGAAACATAATCCATACCGACCCGGTGACAGAAGTCAATACTGTTCGGCTCACCGCCGTGCTCACCGCAGATACCGACCTTTAATTTCTTTTTGGTCTTTCTGCCGAGCTTTGTCCCCATTTCCACTAATTTCCCAACGCCGTCCTGGTCGAGTATCTGGAACGGGTCCGCCGCATAAATATTCTTATTGACGTACTCGCCCAAGAACTTACCGGCATCATCCCGCGAAAAGCCCATCGTCATCTGCGTCAGGTCGTTCGTCCCGAAGCTAAAGAAATCGGCCTCGGTAGCAATTTCATCAGCAGTCAACGCGGCCCTCGGAACCTCAATCATCGTACCAATCATATATTTTATCCTGGCCTTCTTTTCCTTAAAGACCATCTTGATTTCGTCAACGATGTCGTCTTTGACTAACTTCAACTCGGAAACGGCCCCGGCCAACGGAATCATAATCTCAGGCAGAACAACCTTGCCGGCCTTTTTGACCTTGAGCGCCGCCTCGATAATCGCCCTTGTCTGCATACGGTAAATCGCAGGATACGTTACCGCCAAACGGCACCCGCGATGCCCTAACATCGGGTTAAACTCATGCAACTGCTCGACCTTTTTCTTAACATCCGCCGGCTTGACCCCAAGCCGCTTGGCCATCTCGTCTTGACTTGCTTTGTCCTGCGGCAGAAATTCATGCAGCGGCGGGTCAAGCAATCGAATCGTAACCGGCAGACCGGCCATCGCCTTAAATATACCCACAAAGTCACTACGCTGGTACGGCAGCAGCTTCTTCAACGCACCTTCAAACTGCTTCTTGGCAACAGCATATTCCTTTTGAATCGCCTTTTTCTCTTTGGCGGTCTCGGCTGCTCCAATCTTCTCAAGCATCAAAGCATAATCATCAGCAGCCAAAATCATCTGCCGCACAGGCCAAATTCGCTCGCCCTCGAAGAACATATGCTCGGTTCTGGTAAGCCCGATACCCTCGGCTCCAAAGTCTCTCGCCCTCTTTGCATCGCCCGGCGTATCGGCATTTGTGCGGACTCCAAGTTTGCGAATCTGGTCACAAATCTTCATAAATTTGCCGAAGTCAACGCTCATC